>JAFEFK010000644.1 GCA_018240625.1 Pseudomonadota bacterium | reverse complement strand
TGAATGACGTCGACGCCGTCGGCCTGCAACGCCTTGGCTTCCTCGTTCAATAATTCAGCGAAGGCGAACGCCATCTTCACGCGGTCGCCGTAGTATTTATCGGCGATGGTATCGATCAGGGTCATCGGGCCGGGCAGGGTGAATTTCAGCTTGTGCGTGGTGTGGCCGCGGGCGGCGCGCGCCTCGTCGGCATGAACGCGGCCCTTCAGGCGCAGCGGCGCGATCACCTGCGGCACCATCGCCTTGTAGCGGTCGTTGCGGATTCCCATCTCGACCTTGTGCGCGAAGTCGATGCCGTCGACGTTGGCGAGGAAGCCGTGCACGAAATGCTGGCGGGCCTGTTCGCCCTCGGTGACGATGTCGATGCCGGCGTCTTCCTGCAGCTTGACCGCGAGCAGCGTGGCGTCGCGCTTGGCGCGGGCGAGTTCGGCGCCTTCCGATTTCCAGGGCGCCCACAGCATGTTGGGTTCGGCCAGCCACTCGGGTTTTGGCAGCGAACCGGCATTGGTGGTGGGAAACAGCATGTGACGCATCCTCCGGCTGGTCGATTTGGCCGTCTATCTGCCACGCTTTTCGGATCGCGTATATATGCGTCATTGCGAGGAGCGCTTGCGACGAAGCAATCCAGTCTTTACTTTCGATTCTGGATTGCTTCGCTCCGCTCGCAATGACGGATACGCCGTATGATCGACCTTCACTACGCGCCGACGCCGAACGGCTGGAAAATCTCGATCATGCTGGAAGAGTTGAGGCTGCCGTACAACGTCATCCCGGTGAACATTCGTGCCGGCGAGCAATTCAAACCTGAATTCCTCGCCATCAGTCCCAACAACCGCATTCCCGCGATTGTCGATCGTGAACCGGCCGACGGCGGCGAACCATTCTCGGTGTTCGAGACCGGTGCGATCCTGATCTATCTCGCCGAGAAGACCGGCCGCTTCCTGCCCGGCGATATGCGCGGCCGATCCAAAGTGATCCAATGGATGATGTGGCAGATGAGCGGGCTCGGGCCCATGCTCGGGCAGCACGGCCATTTCGCGCTCTATGCCGCGGAGAAAATTCCCTATGCCATCACGCGCTACCGCGACGAGGCCGCGCGGCTCTATGGCGTGCTGGACCGGCAGTTGCAGAAGACCGGCGCCTATGTCGCGGGGGACGAGTATTCCATCGCCGACATCGCCTGTTTTCCCTGGACCATGACCCACAAGGCGCAGGGCTTTACGCTCGACGACTATCCGGGCGTAAAGCGCTGGTACGCGACGGTGCGCGCGCGGCCGCAGGTGCAGGCGGGATTGGCGATCGGCAAGTTCGTCAAGGAGCCGTTCGACGAGGAAGCGCGCAAGAACATGTTCGGGCAGGCGGCGAAGGAACTGAGGTCTTAACTAACCTCTCCCCGCTTGCGGGGAGAGGTCGGCGAGTTCGGCGCGCATTTGCGCGCCTGAGCG
>JAFEFK010000643.1 GCA_018240625.1 Pseudomonadota bacterium | reverse complement strand
TTTGCCGTCTCCCCATATCTCGGGGACCAGAACATAGGTGGTCATCAGAACGCAGGCCACGAGAAAGAGAACATCCAGAGGACGCCGGAAAGATGGCCATCTCAGCACGAGTATTTTCCGTTATAGATGCGGCAGTTCTACCTGCATGCGTTGCGTTATCAGAAACGAAGCCGACTGCAAAGCGCTGCTCCAGAGGAAGCCGATCGGAGCGATTCACAAGGCCTCAGCGCCGCAACAAACCGCCGAGCGCGCCGCGCACCAGAGCACGGCCGACGGAACCGCCGAGCGAGCCGCCCACCGACTTGCCGAGATCAGCGACGATACCTCCGACGACTTTATTGGTGACGGAGCGAGTGACGCTGCGTGCGATCACCTGCCCTGTCGACATCTTGCCACGCGAAGTATTGGTCCCAAAGATAGTACCGACCATCGATCCGAGCTGGCCAAGAATGCCTCCTCCGGTGGACCCGTCGGCAGTCGCAGCGGTCCCGGCGACCCGCTTCTGAAGCACCTCATAGGCGGATTCGGAATCGATCGTGGTGTCGTATTTCCCCTTCACTGGACTATTGTCCATGATGGCTTTGCGTTCTTCGGGCGTGATCGGACCGATCCGCGCGGACGGCGGGCGCACCATGACTCGCTCGACCACGGCCGGCGTACCGTTACCCTCCAGAAACGACACCAAGGCTTCACCCTTGCCGAGTTCGGTAATGACCTGCGCCGTGTTCAGTTTCGGATTTGGCCGAAACGTTTGCGCAGCAGCTGCAACGGCTTTCTGGTCGCGCGGCGTGAATGCGCGAAGTGCGTGCTGAACCCGATTGCCAAGCTGGGACAGCACTTTGTCGGGCACATCGATCGGATTCTGCGTAACGAAATAAACCCCAACGCCCTTCGAGCGGATCAACCGCACAACCTGCTCGATCTTGTCCATCAGCGCCTTGGGTGCGTCGTTGAACAGAAGATGGGCCTCGTCGAAAAAGAACACGAGCTTCGGCTTCGGCGGATCGCCAACCTCGGGCAACTCCTCGAACAGCTCCGACAGCATCCACAACAGGAATGTCGCATAGAGCTGCGGGCTCTGCATCAGCTTATCGGCGACCAGGATATTGATCATCCCTCGGCCATCCTTGTCCGTCCGCATGAAATCCTTCAGCGCCAGTGCCGGTTCGCCAAAAAACTTGTCGCCACCTTGATTTTCCAGCACCAGAAGCTGGCGCTGGATCGTTCCTACGGTCTGTTTCGAGACGTTTCCGTATTGTGTCGTCAGTTCTGCGGCATGTTCGGCGATAAAAGAGAGAATGGCCCGCAGATCCTTCATGTCGAGCAGCAGTAATCCCTGTTCGTCTGCGACGCGGAAGGCGATGTTGAGTACGCCCTCCTGCACATCGTTCAGATCCATCATGCGGGACAGCAGCAGCGGCCCCATTTCCGAGACAGTGGCGCGCACCGGATGCCCTTGCTCGCCGAAAAAATCCCAGAAAATCGTCGAGAACTGATCGGGCTGGAAAGTAAGACCCATTTCTTTGGCGCGATTGAGAATGAAGTCCTTGGCTTCGCTGGCCTCGGAAATGCCCGACAGATCGCCCTTGATGTCGGCGGCAAAAACCGGGACACCTGCGCGTGCAAAGCCCTCCGCCATCACCTGTAGCGACACCGTTTTTCCAGTTCCGGTGGCGCCGGTGACAAGACCATGCCGATTGGCGAGACCCAGCGTCAACCACGCGGGCTGGTCACCCCTGCCGATGAATATGCTTTGATCGGTATCGCCGATCCGCGTTGCGGTCGTCGTCATCACATCGCCCCTCGTGGTCTAGCGGCTCCATTCTAACATTCGCATCCCGTTTCAGCGAGTATCTTTGCGAATGTTTACAATGATAGGACCACCAGCAACCATAAGTTTCTAGTGGAGTTTTGGATTTCACATTCGCGTCCGGAGCTTGCGGCTAAGTGGGTA
>JAFEFK010000642.1 GCA_018240625.1 Pseudomonadota bacterium | reverse complement strand
GAGATTCCAGGTCTGCGCGCTGCGCGCGCATCTCGGAATGACGGTGGAGAGGTTTACATTCTGCCCGATGCAAGCGGCGCGGCGACCTTCACGCCTGCCGCGCAAAACTCCAGTCCGGCCGCACCATGCCGGATACGCCATCGAAGGCGCCGGGGACGAGTTCGCACACCAGCAACCGCGCCCGATCGACCGGGCCGGGCATATCGACCTGCCCTTTCGGAATCGCCTTGAAGCCGACGCGGCTGTAATAGGCTTCGTCGCCGACCAGCACCACGAGACGGCGGCCCTTCGCCTTGGCATCGCCGAGCGCGCGATCGAGCAGCGCGCGGCCGACCCCGCGATCGCGAAATGGCGGCTCGACGGTGAGCGGCCCCAGCAGCAGCGCCGGCGTATCGCCGATACAGACCGGCAGCTGGCGAACGGAGCCGACCAGCAGCGTGCCGATGCGCGCAGTAAAGGACAGTTCGAGCAGATGATCGACGTGCTCGCGCAGCCTGTACGCGCTCAGCACGAAACGGCCCGGGCCGAAAGTGCGCTCGTGCAGACGTTCGATCACCTGTGCGTCGTTGGCGGTCTCGGCCAGAATGGTGAGGGACAGATCGGACATGGGACGCGGATAGCATCTGAGGGCGGCGTGGTCCATCGTCCGGCACCAAAATGGTGGCCCATCCGGTCACTGGCGCCAGGTGAGAATCGGCGGTGCGTTGTGGAGGGCTTCTGCAATCCTGAGCCGCGTGCCGCCGGTTGTTTCCGGCGGCAGGTCATCGGCGGCAAAAAAACCGCAATCGACGATCTCGCGATTGGGTTCGGGTTTACGATCCTGGACAAAACTCTTCACGATATAGACCGCGACATGATCGCGGCGCGAAACGTGACTGTTGAAGAAAATCCCGTGCAGGCGCGGCTCGCCCGCGATCTCGATCCGGCCCTCCTCCATCAATTCGCGTTGCAAAGCGGTCCGGAATGTCTCGCCGACCTCGACACCACCGCCGGGCAAATGCCAGCCCGCCACATAGCTGTGCTTGACCAGAAACACCTTGTTGTCGCCGTCCAGCACAATGCCGCGGACGCCAAGCGTCATGCCGCGCGCGAATCGCCAGTACAGGTGAAACAACCGCCGCAGCGCGGGCTCGAAACTGCGTCGCATACCTTGCAGACTCATCACATATTGTCCCGGCGCCGTTGATTTTGCAGTTGCTAGCTCAAGATTCCTTGCATCATAGCGTCCCTCTTGCCAAAACTTGAGCACATTTCGGACAAGAGACGGCAGTGAAGCAATTTGCGGATTTGACGGAGCGCGAGATTCTGGCGCTCGCCCTTGTGAAAACGGCGTCACGATAATGGCCGCGTTTACGCTCGCGCATCTGTCCGATCCGCATCTCGCGCCGCTGCCGGAGTTGCGGCTCCGCGAGCTAGCTGGCAAGCGCGCGCTCGGTTATCTCAATTGGAAACGCAATCGCCACCTCATCCATCGCCGCGACGTGCTCGACGCGATCGTCGCAGATATCAAGGCGCAGTCACCCGATCACATCGCGATAACCGGCGATCTCGTCAATCTCGCGCTGCCGGACGAATTCACACAGGCCCGGGCGTGGCTGGAGGGTGTCGGGCTGCCAGCCGACGTTACCGTCGTGCCCGGCAATCACGACGCCTACGTCCGCGCGACGCAACACCGCATCGCGGATTGGCAGGATTTTTCATGCGGCGATGCGCAAGCGGCAGCGGCCGATCCGGCATTTCCCTTCGTGCGCCGCAGGGGGCCGCTGACGCTGATCGGGGTGTCGTCGGCGGTGCCGACGGCACCCTTCATGGCAACGGGCACGCTGGGGCGTGACCAGATCGACGCCCTCGACCGTACTCTGTCGCAGCTTACGGATGATGCGGGCTTTCGCGTGCTGCTGATCCATCATCCGCTGCAATCCAAATCGGCATACAAGCGGCTGACGGACGCCGATGCGTTGCTGACGCTCATCAAGCGGCATCGCATCGATCTCGTCCTGCACGGCCACGATCACATTCATTCCACCATGTGGGTCGAGGGACCGCACGGCCGCGTGCCCGCGATTGGCGTGCCGTCGGCATCGGCAGTGGCGCATGGGCACACCCCCGCCGCGGCCTACAATCTGTTTTCGATCATGCGCGAGGGCGACATCTGGCGCTGCGAGCAGCAGGTACGCGGTTTCGTCGGCGACGGGATCGCGGATGTGCGGAACGTCAGGGTGATTTGAGGGGGCATTCAAATGATGCGTCGTCCCCACCTAGTGCGCAATT
>JAFEFK010000641.1 GCA_018240625.1 Pseudomonadota bacterium | reverse complement strand
GATAGCCCGACCGCAGATGATGCCCCAGCGGCATCGGAAACGGCGGAACGCAACCGAGACCGTATTTACGCAGCGTCTTGTGATCGCAGATCAGAAACGCCGCGATCTCCTCGCCCGCTTTAGCCGTTCGCATCATGTCCTGAACGAAGTCGTGATACGAATTGCCTTCGTTGGCGAAGCGTTTGCCGTTTCGCATCACCGCAATGACGCCCGGCTTTGCACGATCGATGAAATGCGGCATCACTCCGCTGCTGCCGTCCTTGCGCTTTGTCACCGAAACCGGCACCCACGCCGCCGCGTTAGGCAATCGATCCTCGACCCGGCCGCCGGCGGATTCCGCGAGCCGCAATCCATCACCTGTATTGCCGGTCGGCCCGGGCGAAGTATGCTCCTCGCCCGTCGGTGCATGGGGAAACATCGCCTTGCGCCGCGCAACGTCGTGCGGAAAGCCGCCGCAGGCCAGCACGACGCCGCGGCGCGCGCGCACCTCCACCCGACGCCCCCCACGCTCGACGACCGCACCACGCACAGCGTCGTTTTCAACGATCAGTTCGCGAACCGGCGAGGACAACCACAGCGGTATCTTCAGGTCGAACGCGGATTTCGCCAGCCGCCCCGCCAGCGCATTACCGTTGGTCAGCGTCATGCCGCGCCCATAGCGCAGAACATCCCGCGCATGACGCGACAGGCGTTTTGTAACGTAAATCGCCGAGGCCAGCGATTTGGTCACGCGCATGAAATGGATGATTTCCTTGCCGGAGCCCAGCATCATGCCGAAGACCGTAAGTTCGGGCAGCGGCGAGCCCAGATTCTTGATCTGATCGCCGAGTTCGCGCCCGTCGAACGGCCGCGCCACCATGGACCGGCCGCCCTGCGTGCCGCCCGGCGCCTCCGCGTGATAGTCCGGGAACACCAGCGGCATATCGAACCGCAGGGACGTCTGCGTCGTGAAGAAATCGACGGCCTCCGGACCGGCACTGAGAAAGGCATCGACGCGCGCGGCGTCAAAGCTGTTGCCGGCCTCATGGCGCAGATACGTTCGCGCGGCGTCGCGATCCTCTGATATCCCCCATGCTTTCGCCAGCGAGGTGCCGGGAATCCAGAGCCATCCGCCGGACCGCGCGGTGGTGCCGCCGAAGCGTTCCTCTTTTTCGGCGATGACGACATCTAACCCGCGATGGCGGGCCGTGATCGCGGCCGCCATGCCGGCGGCCCCGGAGCCGACCACCAGCAGATCGCAGGTATGGACGTCGCCTGAAGCAGCGCTTGCGCCGGCCGATCCGCCGCTCACTTTTTCAGCAACGGACATTTTGACTCGGACACCGGCCGGAAGGCGTCTTCGCCCTTCACCGTCTTGACGATGTCGAGATAATCCCACGGCTCCTTGGATTCGGACGGCGCCTTGACGCGTGCGAGATACATGTCGCGAATGACGCGTCCATCCTCACGCAGCTTGCCGCCGTGGACGAAGGTGTCTTCGATCGGAAGCTCGCGCATCTTCGCCATCACCTTGGCCGGATCGTCCGTTCCTGCCGCCTTGATGGCCTTGAGATAATGCAGCACCGAACCGTAAACGCCGGTGTGGATCATGGTCGGCATGACATTGGTCTTGGCGAAGAACTTCTTCGACCAGGCGCGGGTCTTGTCATCCATATTCCAGTACGACGCCGTGGTCATGTAGGTGCCCTGAGCTGCCTTCAGGCCGACGGCATGAATATCGGTGTCGAACATCAACAGCCCAACGAGCTTCTGACCGCCCTGCACCAGACCGAATTCGCCGGACTGTTTAATCGCGTTGTCGGTAT
>JAFEFK010000640.1 GCA_018240625.1 Pseudomonadota bacterium | reverse complement strand
CGACGCCTTCCTTCGCATCGGCCATCGCGCCGCGCGCGTAGATCGAGCGGCTGTCGATCTTGTGCGCCTCCATCGGATGGTCGGCGCCGAGCATGCGCCACATCATCTGGCGGATCAGCGCCACCGACACCGGCGCGGTCTTGTCGATGAAGGAGCGCGCCAGCGCGCGCGCCGTCGTCATCAGTTCATCCGCGGGCACGACCTTGCTGACGAGGCGGCCGGCGAGCGCTTCGTCCGCCGGGAAGACGCGGCCGGAGTAGCACCATTCCAGCGCCTGGCTGATGCCGACGATGCGCGGCAGGAACCAGCTCGACGCGGCCTCCGGCACTATGCCGCGCTGGGAGAACACGAAGCCGAACCGCGCGTCCACGCTGGCGATGCGGATGTCCATCGGCAACTGCATGGTGACGCCGATGCCGACCGCCGGACCGTTGATGGCGCCGATCACGGGCTTCAGGCACTTGAAGATGCGCAGCGTCACCTGACCGCCGCCGTCGCGGATGTTGGGATCGCTGTAGTCCACCTTGCCGTCGGCGAGGCGTTTCACCGGTCCGCGCTTGGCGTCGCGATCGAAGGTATCGCCGCCGGAGGAAAGGTCCGCGCCCGCGCAGAAGCCACGGCCCGCGCCGGTGACGATGATGGCGCGCACGTCGTCGTCGGCGTCGGCCTTGTCGAAGGCGTCGATCAACTCGGTCATCATCGTGGCGTTGAAGGCGTTCAGCTTGTCGGGCCGGTTCAGCGTGATGGTGAGGATGTGCTCGGCGACTTCGTATTTGATGGTGTCATAGGCCATGGGTGGTTTCCCTTGTGTTCCTTGTTTCTTTGCAACCATTTCCGTCATTCCGGGGCGCGAAGCGCGAACCCGGAATCCAGACGCTGCAGATCGAGATTCCGGGTTCGCTCGCTAAGAGCTCGCGCCCCGGAATGACGAGAGTTTCTTTTACGTCCTCGGCGCCGTCGGCCACGGCTTCTGCGGGCCGCGCAAGCCCTCGAACGCCTTCGCCATCGCCAGCACGCCGCGATCGTCGAAGCGGCGGCCGACGATCTGCACGCCGATCGGGAATCCATCCGCGTCGTAGCCGCCGTTGATCGAGACCGCCGGGTGCTCCGACATATTCCACGTCACGGTGTAGACGATGTGCTCGAACGGCTTCATCGGATCGTTGCGGGGAGCCGCGAATTCGGCGGGGAATTTCACCACCGGCGACACCGGCGAGATCACGTAGTCGACCTCCGCGAACAATTTCGCAGCCGCCGCGCGGATCGCCATGGTGGCGTTGAAGCCTCTGACCACGTCGACACCCGAAAGTTTCGCGCCGGACTCCGCCCATTTGTAAATGTAGGGCAGGGCCTTGGCGCGAACGTCGGCCGGCATCCGCGATAGATCGTCCCACGAGCGCGCGCGCCAGAAGTTGTCGAGCCCGTCGAGCATCTCGCGGGTCAGCACCGTCGGCACCTCGGTGACATGGGCGCCGGCCGCTTCGAAGGCGCTGGCGGCGTTTGTAGCGGCCTCGCGCACCGGCGCTTCCAGCGCATCGCCGAAGCCGAGGTCGAGCATCAGGCCGATGCGCTTGCCTTTCGGCGAGTCGTCGAGCTTGCTCCAATCGATGTTCTGCTGCGGCAGGCTCATGCCGTCGCGCGCGTCGGGCAGGGAGAGCACGCTCATCAGCAGCGCGGTGTCGTCCACCGTGCGCGTCATCGGTCCGGTGACGCGGCCGACATAGGGCGGATCGATCGGCACCCGGCCGAGGCTCGGCTTCAGCGCGACGAGGCCGCACCAGCAGGCGGGCAGCCGTACCGAACCGCCGATGTCGGTGCCGAGATGCAGCGGGCCGTAACCGGCAGCGCCCGCCGCGCCCGCACCGGCGCTGGAGCCGCCGGGGTTCATGGCGAGATCCCAGGGATTGCGCGTCAGCGGATGAAACGACGATAGTCCCGACGACAGCATGCCGTAATCGGGCATGGTGGTCTTGGAGAAGATCACGGCTCCGGCCTCGCGCACCCGCGCTGCGGGCGGTGCGTCGACGGGCGAGGGCACAAGCGTCGTGGTGGCCGCGCCGAGCGGCACCGGCACGCCCTTGGTGGCGATGTTCTCCTTGATGGTGATCGGCACGCCGTCGAGCGGACCGGCCAGCGCACCCTTCTGCCAGCGCCCGGTTGAAGCCTTGGCCTGCTTCCGCGCGCCGTCGGGATCGAAGGCGTAGAGCGCCTTGATGTGCGGCTCCCACGCGGCGACGTGCGACAGCACATCCTCGAGCACCTCGCTCGGCGAGAACTGCTTGCCGTGGAAGCCCGCCAGCATCTGGCAGGCGGTGAGGTCGTGCAGCGCGGTGGCGGATTTTTCGATGCCATCTGCCATGTCGAATTTCCTTTGGTGTCCAATCGGCGTTTATCGATCCGCGGTGACCTCCCTCTCCATGTTTTACGGGGAGAGGGTTGGGGCGAGGGGCGACAGGTCAGCGAATACTACATTCGAGTTGACACAGTGCCTGGCCCCTCACCCGACCGTTTTCGTTTCATTAATTATCGGGCCGGCAGAGCCGGATCCGTTGGCTTCGCCGGTCGACCTCTCCCCGCAAGCGGGGAGAGGTAATACAGAACTCACGTCGCCTGCGAACCCACCGGCAGGCGGGTTTCGATGATGCGCGCGAACATGCTGGCCCCGATCGGCAAAATCTTGTCGTCGAGCACGTAACCCGGATTGTGCACCGGCACCGATCCTTCATGGCCGACCCAGAAATAGGCGCCGGGGATCGCATGCAGCATGTCGGCGAAATCCTCGCTGCCCATCTTCGGCGTCGAGCGCGTCAGCACCTTGGCCGGATCGACCACAGTGCGCGCCACCTCCTCGACCACTCTCGACTGCTCCTCGCTGTTGACGAGCACCGTGAAGATGTCGCGGATGTCGGCTGTGATCTCGACCTGAAACGCGCTGGCGATACCGGCGCAGATCGCCCGCATCCGCTCGCGGATCAGCGCGCGCACGCCATCGTCGAAGGCCCGCACGGTGCCGCAAAGTTTCGCCTCGCCGGGAATCACGTTGTAGGCCGAGCCGGCGTGGATTTGCGTGATGGACAAGACGGCGGCCTGCAACGGATCGACGTTGCGGCTGACGATGGTCTGCAACGCCTGGCCGACCGCCATCGCGATCACCACCGGGTCCTTGGAGCGCTCCGGCATCGCGCCGTGCGCGCCGTAGCCGGTGATGGTGATGTCGAAGAAGTCAGCGCCGGCCATCGCTGGGCCGGGCAGGATCGCGATCTCGCCGTGGTTGAGATCGGGCGCGTTGTGCAGTCCATACAGTTCGTCGCACGGGAATTTGTCGAACAGCTTGTCCTTGATCATGGCGCGCGCGCCGCCAAGCCCTTCCTCGGCGGGCTGGAAGATGAAATGCACGGTGCCGTCAAAATTTTTCGTTTCCGCGAGATAGCGCGCGGTGCCGAGCAGCATGGTGGTGTGGCCGTCATGGCCGCAGCCGTGAAAGCGGCCGGGAATGGTGGAGCGCCAGCGCAGGTTGGTATTTTCCTCCATCGGCAGCGCGTCCATGTCGGCGCGGAGCCCGATGCGTTTGCCGCCCGAGCCTTTGCCCTTGAGCACGCCGACGACGCCGGTGCCGCCGATGCCGCGATGCACTTCGATGCCCCACTGCTTCAGCTTGTCGGCGACGATGCCGGAGGTGCGGACTTCCTCAAAGCCGATCTCCGGATGGGCGTGCAAGTCGCGGCGGATGGCGGTGAGTTCGTCGGCAAAGCCGTCGATGCGGTCGATGGTGGGCATGATGCGTGTGTCCGTTATGAGAATGAATCGCGTTGCGGCATCTTCTCCCTCCCCCCGCTCTTGCGGTGGGGAGGGTGGCTGGCCGAAGGCCAGTCGGGTGGGGGGCTTAAT
>JAFEFK010000063.1 GCA_018240625.1 Pseudomonadota bacterium | reverse complement strand
GTATTACTGGGCCCGCCGGGCGCGGGTAAGGGGACGCAGGCCCAGCGTATCGTGGAAAGGTTCGATATTCCGCACCTGTCGACGGGCGACATGTTGCGCGCGGCTGTCCAGGCTGAGACCGATATCGGACGACAAGCAAAGCAGATCATGGCGGAGGGCGGGTTGGTGCCGGACCCGCTCGTCGTTGCCGCCGTGATCGAGCGAATCTCGCAACCCGACTCGAGCGGCGGCTTTGTTCTCGACGGATTTCCGCGCACGATCGGTCAGGCCGTGTCGTTTGACGAGCTTCTGCATGCGGAGGCCGCCGAATTGGATTACGTCGTCGAATTGAAGGTGGATGAGAAAATATTGCTCGACCGTATCGAGACACGGGCCCGGCAAGCCAGGGAGGAGGGTCAGCCGGTTCGGGCCGACGACAACTCCGAGGCGTTGAAGGTGCGGCTTGACGCCTACAATGAACAGACCGCGCCGCTTATCGAATATTATCGTTCCAGGGGCAATCTGAGGAGCGTCGACGGTCTGCAGGCGATCGACGCCGTCACCCGTGATGTATTTCAAGCCATCGAAGAATAGGCGATCAGCTCGCGCTCAGCCGATCGTTGAGCCGATCGCCTCGACCTATCTTGCACGGCGAACACGTTTGCGCAAAATGCAATAAATGAGGCCGTTGCATTCCGCGCGGGATCAGGCTTACCCTTTGAAAAAGAGCCGGCTGGGAGGATTCGAGCTAAGGCGCATGGAGGGTGGCAATGGCTGTCATGGACAAGCAGCATCGGCTCGCTGGCGAGGATTCGGCCCACAAGTCGCTGCCGAGCTTTGAGCAGCGTATCTATTCTCCGCACACCATCGCGGCGGTGGTAACCGAGCTTGAGGAGCAGGGCATTGCGCCGGGTGAGTTGCTTGAGGACACTGGTCTCACTGCGCCGCAGTTGAGCCGGCACACGACGAAAATATCCTATCGCCAGCTCGATCAGATCATTCGGAGCGCGATCCGCCTGTCGAACGATCCTGCCGTGGCATTACGGGCCGGCCAACGGATGCACGTCACCGCTTACGGCATGTACGGCTATGCGCTGTTGAGCAGCGCGACCCATGTGGAGGCGCGCGATTTCGCAGCGAGGTATATTCGGGTTGTCGGTCCGTTCTGCGACTTTACCGTGTCCACCGATGAGGCGACTGTCGCTGTCGCCTTTGATCCGCTGCATTGGCCGGATCCCACCGACAACGTTCATCGTTTCGCGGTCGAGTTCGCTCTGTCAGCTCACCTCACGGCAACCAAGGATCGTGTGGGGTCGCATTTCGCTTTTTCCCGCGTCCTTCTCGATTACGCGCCGCCGGTGTACGCGGACATGTATGACCGGATATTCGAATGTCCGATTTTGTTCGGGCAGTCCGGCTGCAGGTATGAACACCTGCGGGATGACGGTGTAGTGCAGCTTGCCGATCCCCGCACGCACGCAATGGCGCGGGAGATGTGCGAGCAGTTGCTGGACGAGGTCAATCGTACGGGCGGCATTGCCGCGGATATCCGGCGGATTTTGATCGAGCAGCCCGGCCGCTATCCAAGTCTTGAGGCAATTGCCGAGAAGCTGGAGATGTATCCGCGCGCACTGCGGCGCAAGCTCGAAGCGGAAGGGACCTCCTATCGCGATCTTCTGGCCGAAGTGCGAATGCGGCTTGCCATCGAATATCTGCGCAAGACGCAAATGACCAATGAGGAGATCGCCGGCCGCCTCGGCTATAGCGACGCTGCCAATTTCCGCCATGCGTTCATTCGTTGGACCGGAAAGAGCCCGTCCGATTTTCGCAGCGCCACCCGCGCGCCGTGATCCACGCAAGCGGCTGCGATGCGGTTCGATCTGCCGTGTGTTGTCCGCAACTCACTCGCAGTTCGGCCAGATCGCACCTTTCGGATCGAAAGGAAGGCGATACGCTGGGTTCGCGTATTCGGTGTGTTTCTCCCAAACCTGACCGCTGGCGATGCCAGCGGTCTTTTTGCGATGAAAGACCCGTACCTCCCTGACGTTGCCTCGCAACATTCGAGAACACGAGCGCTTCTGTCCTTAATTCACCTGAAGGTGGGCTGGATCGCACCTTCCATGTCGGAAAGCCACCTCATAGTCTCACGTGCGAGTTTGCGGCGATCGCCTCGAATAGCGGTCGGCAATGCCGGACGATGCCGCCAATGAGGCAGGAAAGCTGAAGCATGTATCGGCCGACCCCCAATCTCGTCCAGCGTGTCCATCTCACTCAACGGATCGCCGCGGTCGTCGACGTTCTTGAGGAAGAAGGGATCAGCGCCTCGCGTGCGCTGGTCGGGACCGGGTTCGAAAGCGCCGATCTCAGATCGCCTGACACACGCGTCTCCTATCGGCAGGTGGAGACCGTATTTCGCAACGCGGCGCGACTGACGAAGGATCCCACGATTGCCTTGCGCGCCGGACGGCGCATGCATGTCTTTTCCTACGGGATGTACGGCTACGCGCTGTTGAGCAGTCGGACCCGGGTGGAGGGGATCGAGCTCGCCATCAAGTATGGTCGTCATCTCGGCATGATCGCAGACGTGGCGTTCTCGCGCGACGACGATACCGCGACCTATACCCTGGACGCGTTGCTCGCGCGCCATTCGGCCAGGGATGTCTCTCGGTTCGCGCTGGAATTCGCTTTCGCGACGTGCCTGACGTTCAACACCGACGTCTATGGTCCGTCGTTCAAGTTCTCCTGCCTGCGTATGACCTGTCCCGCATCGTCGCGTGCCGATCTTTATCAGTCGTTCTTTGGCTGCCCGGTCCTCTTCGAGCAAGCCGGCAACCAGATGGAGTTCGATGCGGGTTGGGTCGATCATCCCATGGTTCGGCCCGATTCCGTCACCACCGCAGTGGCCGCCGACATGTGCGAGCCCCTGTTCGACGACGTCAATCGTGGCGGTGGTATCGCGGCGGAGTTGCGTCGCGCGATGATCGCGCGGCCGGGCTGGTTTCCGAGCATCGAAACCATGGCCGCCGAGATGTCGGTGCATCCGCGCACGTTGCGCCGCAAGCTGGAAGCGGAGCAAATGACCTATCGGCAGGTGATCGCGGAGGTGCGGATGAAACTTGCGATCGGATATTTGCGCAGCACCCGGATGACAAACGAGGAAATCGCCGCTCGGCTGGATTATAGCGACGCCGCGAATTTCCGGCATGCGTTCGCGCGCTGGACGCGCAGGCCTCCATCGGCCTTTCGCCACGGGAAAGATGCCGTGACTGCTGCAGCGCACACATCTTTTTTTGTCCCAAAGTAACCGCTGGGATGGGCCAATCGCACCTTTTCTGTTTTTCGCCGGCTCGATAGCGTTTCATCATGCTGCAGGCGTAACGGCATCAATGCGGGTCAACCGCACGAACATGAGGGGACGTTCCGACATGGAGATGGCCGCGAACGGCAAGAAGCCGCCCTCGAAGTTGTTGCTTGCGCTCGAGATGCGCGGCATCTGGGAGTTGCAGGCGTTCGTCGCTCTCTACCCGCTGCTCCGCCGAGCGCCGCGCGGCGATGGACATCCCGTGCTGGTTCTTCCAGGTTTGTCCGCCAGCGACGCCTCGACGCGACCGCTGCGAATGTATCTCAAAGCGCAGGGCTATGCCGCGCACGGCTGGAAGCTCGGTCCCAATCATGGTCCGCGCCCCGGCGTTGAAGACGCGATGGACGCGCGCCTCGCTGAGCTTGCCGGCCGCTATCAGCGCAAGATCAGTTTGATCGGATGGAGTCTCGGCGGTGTGTTCGCACGCGAACTGGCGCGGCGCTCGCCGTCGCTAGTGCGTCAGGTAATCACGCTCGGCAGTCCGTTCGCCAGCGAGCCGAAGGCCAGCAACGCCTGGCAGCTCTACGAGCATCTTAGCGAGCGGAAGGTCGACGACTGGCCGGATCGCGAAGCCATGAAGCTGCCGCCGCCGGTACCGAGCACGGCGATCTATTCGCGCACCGACGGCATCGTCGCCTGGCAGGGCTGCCGGGAGCAGAATGCCACCACGACGCAGAACATCGAGATCGAGGGAAGCCATTGCGGCCTCGGGCATCATCCGGCGGTGCTGTACGCCATTGCGGATCGGCTGGCGCAGAAGGACGGCGAGTGGTCGCCGTTTGATCGCAGCGGCCTTCGCGGGCTCATCTATCCCGATCCGAATCGCGCGGACGATGGCTATGCGCGAATGCTGCAAACCGAGCCATTCGCGGCTTAGCGGATCGCCCGCCGGCGCGCGGTGCATCGCGCCGTGCGCCGGCGAATAAAATCAGCGGGAGGAACGTCATGGCAGACGACAACAGCAAATCCGACGGTGGATTCGCCGGCACAATGCCCTGGCTGAATGACTTCAAGCAGATGGCCGAAAAGTACAAGCTGCCGAACGTCGATGTCGCGGCGCTCGTTGAATGGCAACGCAAGGATATGGAAGCGCTGGCCGAGGCAAACCGGCAAGCCAACGATGGCATCCGCGCGCTGATCGAGCGACGCAATGAAATTCTTGGCGAGACCTTCGCCGAATGGCAGGCCGCCGTCAAAAACCTGACCGGCGCGGACGCGCTGTCGAAGCAGGCCGACATCGCCAGGCAAGGTGTCGAGAAAGCTGTCGCGAATTTCCGCGAACTGACGCAACTGGAAATGCAAGCGCATACCAATGCGTGGAAGGTCGTGCAGGAACGGATGCAAGAGAACATGGCCAACCTGCAGAAGCTGCTGCAGCCGAAATAGGGCTGCGACCCCGGTGAATGCGGCAATCCAGACCGCAACCGTCGCCGCGATGCGGCAATGACTTCAAGAGTGTGAGACGCCGGCGGTGAATCGCTGTGGCGGCCGATGATATCAAAGGTTGCCGACGCCTGCGCGTTCATCACCGGGCAGACGCTCGCGGTGGACGGCGGGCTGACGGCGGTTTGAGGCACAAGAACAGTAAAAGCGGGAGGATTGCAGATGAACGATGTGTCGCTCGGTGACATGCCCTGGATCAAGTCGTATCCGCAGGGTGTCCGGTGGACGGAGGAAATTCCGACCAGTCCCGTTCAGCAGCTTCTCGAACGAGCCGCGGCGCGTTGGCCGAATAACAACGCCATCAATTTCATGGGGCGCCGCATCTCCTATGCCGAGCTTGAAGACCTCGCCAATCGTGCCGCGGCGGGGCTGCAGAAGCTCGGGGTAGGGCCCGGCGTGCACGTCGGCCTGTATCTTGCAAATTCGCCGCACTACCTCGTCAGCCTGTTCGGCGTATTGAAGGCCGGCGGCACGGTCGTCAACTATTCGCCGCTCGACGCCGCAAAAGTGCTCGAACACAAGATCGAGGACAGTCAGACCGATTTCCTGATCACGCTCGATCTCGCCTCGCTTTATCCGCAGATGGCGCCGATGCTCGGCATCACGCGGCTGAAGAAGCTGATCGTCGGTAACGTCGCGGAAATGTCCGCAAATCCGGAGGCGGTCAACGCGCAAATGCAAGCGTCCAAGCAGCTTGTCAGCGTGCCGAACGACGACAAGCACGTCACCTTCCAGGCGTTGCTCGACAACGACGGCATCTACCGCAGTTATCCGATCGCCGACCTCACCGATGCGATTGCGCTGTTGCAATATACCGGCGGCACCACCGGCTTGCCGAAGGGGGCGATGCTGACTCATGCCAACCTGACGGCCGCGACCAATCAGTGTGTCGAGACCACCCGGACCGATCCGCCGACGCTGGATGAAGGCAAGGAGCGCGTGCTCGCCGTGCTGCCGCCGTTCCATATCTATGCCTTGACGGTCAACATGCTGCTCGGCGTCCGCATCGGCGCCGAGCTCGTTCAGCACATCCGGTTCGACATCGATGCGGTGGTCAAGGACTTGGCCGACAAGAAGATCACGGCGTTCCCCGGCGTGCCCACAATGTTTGTCGCGGTGCTCAATCATCCGGAAGCGGGCAAGGTCGACCTGACGTCATTGAAGTGGTGCAATTCCGGTGGCGCACCGCTACCGCTCGAAGTCCAGCGAAGCTTCGAGAAGCTGACCGGGTGCCGGCTTGCGGAGGGCTGGGGCATGACGGAGACGTCGCCGACCGGCACCTTCACACCGGTGACGAACGAGCCGCGCGCCGGTTCATGCGGCGTCCCGAGCCCCGGCATCACCATCAAATTTCTCGATACCAGCGACAACGTCACTTACGTTCCACCCGGTCAGACCGGCGAGCTGTGCATCAAGGGCCCGAACGTGATGAAGGGCTACTGGAAGAAGCCCGATGCGACTGCCGAGATCATGACCTCCGATGGCTTCATGCGGACCGGCGACGTCGGATACATGGATCAGGACGGCTACGTCTACATCGTCGATCGCACCAAGGACATGCTGCTGTGCGGCGGGTTCAACGTGTATCCGCGCGTGCTCGAGGAGGCGGTCTACCAGCACCCGTCGGTCGCGGAAGTGGCGGTGATCGGTATCCACGACGAATACCGCGGTCAGTCGCCGAAAGCTTTCGTCAAGCTGAAAGCGGGCGCGGCTCCGTTCACGCTAAAGGAGCTTCAGGCCTTTCTGAAGGACAAGCTCGGCAAGCATGAGATGATCCACGCGCTGGATATCCGCGCCGAGCTGCCGAAAACCGCGGTCGGAAAGATCTCGAAAAAGGACCTTTACGACGAGGAAGCGAGGAAGGCGAAGGCATCGTAGCCGGCGTCTGACTTAAGCGAGGCGTAAGGCATAAGCCGAACTAGTCAAAATCCGCATGAGGGAGGCGCGGCGATGGATCAACTCAGCAGCATGGATGCATCATTCCTGCATTTCGAAACGCCGGAAACGCCGATGCATGTCGGTAGCCTGATGCTGTTCGAATTGCCCGAAGGCTATGACGGCGACTACTACGAAGACGTCAAGGCGATGCTCGGCAAGCGGCTGCACCTGGCGACGGTGCTGACGCGCAAGCTGGCTCCGATGCCGTTCGAACTGGCCGAGCCGGTCTGGATCGAGGACGACGACATCGATCTCGACTATCACGTGCGCACCGTGACGCTGCGCCGCCCCGGCACCATGGCGCAGCTCGAGCAACTCATCGCGCGGCTGCATTCGACGCTTCTCGACCGCAGCCGTCCGCTGTGGGAAATGTATGTCATCGATGGCCTCGAGAATGGCCAGATGGCCTTCTACACCAAGGCGCACCACTCGGGCGTCGACGGAAAGGCCGGTGTCGAACTGGCGAAGGTGCTCTACGATACCTCGCCGAAAATTCGCGAGGTGCCGCCGCCGCGCCGCAAGCGGACCAGTGGGCAGTATCAGCTCGGCGTCACCGAATTGTTGCAAGCCGCCGCAACCAACGCGGCGCAACAGTATCGCAAGATCGCGGAAGCGCTGCCGGCCGCGGCGAAGGCCTTCGGCACGGCAGCCAATGTGATCGCCAGCCAGCGTGTGCCGCAGGGCGAGCGGCAGTTAAATCTAGGTCTCGCGCCCAAAACCATTTTCAACGAATCGATCACCAATCAGCGTTCCTATTCCACGCTGTCGGTGCCGCTCGTCGACATCAAGGAGTTGGGCAAGCGGGTCGGCGGCACGGTCAACACCATCGTGATGGCGATGTGCAGCATTGCGCTGCATCGCTTTCTCAAGGAGCGCAATTTGCTGCCAAAGGAGCCGCTGATCGCGATGGTGCCGGTCAGCCTGCGCACCGAGGGCGACAGCGCGATGAACAATCAGGTGTCGGCGGTTCGCGTCGATCTTGCCACCGACATCAAGAATCTGCCGGACCGCTTCAAGGCCATTCACAATTCGTCGGAGGCGGCGAAGGCGGTGGTGCGGGAATTGAAGCCGGTGCTGGGGATGAACGTGCCAATCACCGGCGCGCCGTGGCTGATGACCGGGCTTGCCTCGCTGCTCGGCCGCTCCAACCTGGCGAGCCGCGTTCCGGCGGCTGGCAACGTCCTGATCTCCAACGTTCCCGGGCCGCCGATGACGCTGTTCATGGCCGGCGCGCGGATGCTTCATTATTACCCGGTGTCGATCCCGTACCATGGCAGCGCGTTGAACATCACGGTGCAGAGCTATGCCGGGTTGCTGGACTTTGGTTTGACCGCTTGCCGGCGCGTGCTGTCGCAGGACGAATCCTATGAACTCGTCGCGCACCTGAAGAAGGCGCTGGAGGAGATCGAGGCGCTGCCGCCGGTCGCGGAGGCATCTGCGGGAACGGCCGGTCCACAGCCCGCCGAGTTGACGGTGGAGCAGCCGGGCAAATCGTCGGGCAAGGCGAAGACATCCGCCAAGTCGGAAGCTTCCAAGTCGGAAGCCTCCCGGGAGGCATAAGGCGCCGTTTGCGGCGACTCCAGTAATGGCATTCGGAGATGACTTTGTCGCGGCCGCTGCAGGCCGGCAGAGCCAGGGAATTTCGACGGCCGGTCTTTCCGCGATGGAAAGCCGTCGTTCATTGATCGAAACATCGGGTGGAGGTAACGAAAATGCATCCTACGACGACAAGCAAGACGTCTCGCGTGGCAGAGAGCGCACCGCTCAACGCCTTGTTCTCCAGGATCAACTGGCGCATCATTCCGTTGCTGCTGATCGCTTATATGGTTGCCTATCTCGACCGCATCAACATCGGCTATGCGCAATTGCAGATGAAGCAGACGCTGCCGTTCAGCGATGCGGTGTACGGCCTCGGCGCCGGCATCTTCTTCATCGGCTACTTCCTGTTCGAGGTGCCGAGCAACTTGCTCCTCGAGAAGATCGGCGCGCGCAAAACCCTGCTGCGCATCATGGTGCTGTGGGGTGCCGCCGCTACCGCGATGATGTTTGTCTCGACGCCGACGCAGTTTTACATCGTGCGCTTCCTGCTCGGCGCGTTCGAAGCAGGCTTCTTCCCGGGCGTCATCCTGTACTTCACCTATTGGTATCCGTCGGCGCGGCGCGGGCAGGTGATCGCGATCTTCATGTCGGCCACCACCATCGTCTCGGTCATCGCCGGGCCGTTGTGCGGCAGCATCCTGAAGTATTTCGATGGCGTCGCCGGTCTGCATGGGTGGCAGTGGCTGTTCCTGGTGCAAGGCGTTCCCGCGATTCTGCTCGGACTCCTTGTCTTTGTTCTGCTCCAGGACAAGCCGGCGCAAGCCAGTTGGTTGAGCCAGGAAGAGAAGACACTGCACGCCGACCGCATGAATAGTGACGTCAGGATGTGCAGAGCGAGCCTGCCGGCTCGTTCGCGCTGTGCCTGCGCGATCCGAAGGTCTACATCCTGTCGCTGGTGTACTTCCTGCTGCTGGGCGCTACTTATACAATGGTATTCTGGTTGCCTACGCTGATCCAGAGCTGGGGCGTCAAGGACCTGTTCCTGATCGGCATCTACGCGGCCATTCCCAACGCCGTCGGCGTCATCGGAATGATCCTGATCGGCGGGCATTCGGACAAGTGGCACGAACGGCGCTGGCACTTCGCGGCCTGTGTCACGATCGCCGCCGTGGGGCTTTTCGTCACGACGCTGCTGCAAGGCAATCTTGTCGGCTCGATCATCGCGCTGTCGTTCGCCGTGATCGGCATCGCCTCGGCGACGCCGCTGTTCTTCGCGCTCATCAGCGAATACCTGTCTGCCGGCGCGGCCGCCGGCGGTCTGGCGCTGATCAGCAGCCTCGGCAATCTCGGGCCGGCGGTGAGCCCGTCGATCAACGGGTTCATCATCAAGAACACCGGCGACAACATCTACAGCATGTATTTCGTGATGGGGCTCTACATCCTGTCCGGATTGCTGCTGTTGCTGGCGATCAGGTCGACCGTGACGGCGCGTGGTCCGGTGCCGGTCCCGGCGCACTGATGGAGCAGACGAACTGCGACCGAGAGCAGGGTCGCCCCACGGGGCACCCTGGCGATAGACGAAGCCCGACGATAGCGCGTCGAGTGAAGCCGGCAGTTCGGCGCGGAGTAAGGCCGCTGGCCGGGAACTCGTGCGAGACGAACGACCCGATATCTTTGAAGACGGCTGAACCTGAGGAGTGAACTGCTTATGCCTACAGTTGCCGCGAACGGAATCGAGATCGCCTATGACGAGTTCGGTGATGCGACGGCGCCGGTCGTTCTGTTGATCATGGGCCTTGGCACCCAGATGATCGCATGGCCGGTTCCGTTCTGTGAAGCGCTCGCCGCGCGCGGGTTTCGCGTGGTGCGGTTCGACAATCGCGATATCGGCCTTTCCACCAAGTTCGACAGTGTCGGTCCGGTGGACGTCGTTGCCGGCTTCACTCGCGCGCTCGCCGGCGAGCCGGTCGACGCGCCCTACACGCTGAACGACATGGCGGCCGACGCCATCGGCTTGATGGACCGGCTGGGCATCGCGCGGGCGCACATCGTCGGCGCCTCGATGGGCGGCATGATCGCGCAGGTGGTCGCCGCCAAGTATCCAGAGCGCACGCGAAGCCTGGTGTCGATCATGTCGTCGAGCGGCGATCCAAGCCTCCCACCGGGCAGGCCCGAAGCCATGGCCGCGCTGCTGGCGCCGCGCCCCGACGCCGCCAACCGCGAGGCGGTCATCGCGCACGGCATGAAGGTCTATCGCGTCATCGGCAGTCCGGGCTTCCCGACCTCCGACGCCGAGCTTCGCATCAAGATCGAGCAATCGACCGATCGCTCCTACTATCCAGTCGGCGTCGGGCGGCAGTTGATGGCCGTGCTGGCTTCGGGCAGCCGCGTCGATCTGCTGAAGGCGATCGCGGCGCCGACATTGGTGCTGCACGGCGCCGCCGATCCGCTGGTGCCGGTCGAGGCCGGGCAGGACACCGCCAAACACGTTCCCGGGTCGAAACTGACCATCGTGCCCGGCATGGGGCACGATCTCGCGCCCGGCCTCGTGCCGATCCTGGTCGAGGCCATCGCGGATCATTGCCGCGCGGCCGATCGTCAAACGCAGCCGGCGGAATAATCAGGGAGAGCATCGATGGCGCGAGACAGCAAGACGGTGAAAGCGCCGTCGCTTGCCCTGCTGGCGACCGAGGGGCGCGGGTTGCTGGACATCCCGGCGTTGCTCGCCGCCGCGCCGTTCCTGTCGACCGCGCCGCGCGGACAGCCGCATCCGATGATGGTGCTGCCCGGCCTTGGAGCCGACGACACCTCTACCATCGCCATTCGCGGGTTTCTCGAACGCCTCGGTTACAAGGTGCAAGGATGGGGTCGCGGACGCAACGTTCGCGCGCCGGACTCCGATCTGGAATCGATCGCGGCGCAAGTGGTGAAGCTGCACGCTGTGTCCGGCGAGAAGGTGAGCCTGATCGGCTGGAGCCGCGGCGGCATCATCGCGCGCGAGGTGGCGCGGCATGTGCCCGATGCCGTGCGTCTGGTGGTCACGCTCGGCAGTCCGTTCGCGGCACCGGGCGCGAGCAACGTCAAGACCATCTGGCGTGTGCTCACGGGCCAGAAATACGAGCCGCCGACCCCGGAACGTATCAGCCGGCTGGCGCAGCCGATCCCGGTGCCGTCGACGTCGATCTATACCCGCGCCGATGGCGTGGTGGCGTGGCAGGCCTGCCTCGAGGAGGACGGCGAGAGCCGCGAAAACATCGAAGTGATCACCACGCATATCGGACTCGGCTTTC
>JAFEFK010000639.1 GCA_018240625.1 Pseudomonadota bacterium | reverse complement strand
TATATGCGGAGCGCCGATTATCTCGGGCTGCGGGACACCAGCAAGGCCGGATACACTCGCGACTCGAAACGATTCGTGCGGATCACGGCCATCGCACCGTCGCGGGCCTTTCCCGCGAACGCATTGTAACGGGCATCCTTCAGCCTTTCGCGAATCGTCCTGGCGCAGCGCTCGACACGTTGAAAAAACTGCGCATCCTTATCCGGCACGCCATCAATATCGGCTGGATCAAGAACGATCCGTCACTTGGAATCAAGCGGCCCAAGATCCAGCGTATTCGCTCTTGGAGCGAGGCTGAGATCAAGGCGTTTCGCGATCATTGGCAGCTGCATTCCAAACAGCGTCTCGCATTCGAGTTGTTTCTCAACACAGGCCAGCGGCGCTCCGATGTGGTGCGGATGGCATGGTCTCACATTGGCGACGGTACGATTTCGGTGATGCAGCAAAAGACCGGGCGTTCGCTGGTCATTCCGCTGCACGCCGATCTTGTCGCGGCGCTCAAGTACGCCAAACAGCGTCACGTGGTCATCATCGCCACCGCATACGGCAAATCGTTCACGACGGATGGTTTCAGCCAATGGATGCGTGACGCCATCGCGGCGGCCGGCTTGCCGCTGGAATGTCAGCCGCATGGCCTGCGCAAGGCCGCGGGCCGGCGCCTCGCGGAAGCGGGATGCACCGCCAAGCAGATCATGGCCATTCTCGGCCACACGACTCTGTCGGAAGCCGAACGGTACACGGCAGATGCGGATCAGGAAATGCTCGCGCGCGACGCGATGCGCATGCTTGAACGCAAGACGAACAAATCTGCCCAAACCATAAATCGAGGTTTGGGTGAAAGTCGAAAAACGACAACAAAATCAAAATCGAAAGGCCGCGTCTGGCGCTCCCTAGGGGAATCGAACCCCTGTTTCAGCCTTGAGAGGGCCAAATAATGAGTCCTTCTCCGTTCGCCACCGTCCGCCGACGTTCAATAATTTCAATAGGTTGAATGCCCATAGTCCAGTATTGTTCGCCAATGTACATGGGTTTATATTCAACGGATATTCGACGTAAAATCGGCGAACGCTATGTCAAAGACACTCACCGAGGCTCAGATCACGACGGCTAAAGCGCGCTCTAGGCTCGAGCTTGGCGTACATTGGCGCCGCCTCGATGCGGAAGCGCATCTGGGCTATCGTAAAGGAAAACGGGGCGGCGTTTGGCTTGTTCGCTGGCGTAATCACCACGAAGGCGGTAACTACAAGCAGGCGCAAGTCGGCATCACAAACGACATCAATGACAAGCGCGCCGAAGGGATTCTGACCTTCGAACAGGCCGTGAGAACGGCTCGGGAGGCCGTAGCTCGAGCCAGAACAGAGGCCGCGTCGCAGGCGGCGGGCCCGGCTCCTACCGTGCGATCGGCCGTTGAATCCTACATCAAGGAACGCGACGCTCGAGAAAGACGCCGAACAGGTCGCGACGTCCGATCCGACGCCGGTACCAAGCTGCGGCGCTACGTTCTCGGTCAAGAAAAGCGCGGCAATCAGGAAGCTGCGGGAGCTGCTCCTCTCGCATCAGTGCAACTGCATGCCCTGAAAGAAGACGACTTGATAACGTGGCGTGAGGGTTTGCCGAAGGACTTAAAGGTCACGACCAAGCAGCGGTTCGTGAATGACCTCAAGGCCGCACTAAATGCCGCGTGGCCCCGGCTTTCCGCAGATCGGAAGAAACTAAATCCGACGTTCCTCGCCATTGTGAAGGCCGGCTTCAAAGCCGAGCGGGTCGATGATGATGATCATGTGTCGGTTGCTCGAGATAACCAGATTCTCACGGATGAAGAGGTTGGCGCCATCCTTCAAGCTGCGTGTGAAGTCGATCAGGAGCAAGGATTTGATGGCGATCTATACCGGATCGTCGTGTGTCTGGCCGCGACCGGCGCGCGGTATGCCCAGGTGAGGCGAATGCGCGTGGGTGACGTACAGGTTTCTGCACGACGTCTGATGGTGCCGGGCTCCTACAAGGGGCGCGGCGGCAATAGTGGCTCAGACCCGGTCCCAGTGGGCGACGATGTGATTGAGGTGCTCTTGCCCGCAATCGCTGGGCGGCCAAGCGATGCACCTCTTTTCGAGCGATGGATCCATGAACAGGAGCCGAGCGGTATCGCGTGGAAGAAGTCTGAACGCGGTCCGTGGAAAAGAGGCGAACTTGCACGTCCCTGGAAGGCCATTCGCCAGCGCGCCGGTATGCCGGAGGTGATTCCCTATGCTTTGCGGCACTCGAGCATCGTGCGCGGTCTCCGAAAGGGCTTGCCCATCCAACAGGTCGCCAAACTGCACAACACCTCAGTCAAAATGATCGAGCGGCACTACGCGAAATACATTGCGACCGCCTTGGAAGACCTCGCAAGAGCGGCAGTCGTGTCCCTGGTGCCGCGGAGCGATGGAAACGTGGTGCCGATAGGAAAACGCGCGTAAGGGATCATCCTGCAATTTTGATCGAATTCATTCATCTGATGGCGCCGGTAATCACGCGACAAGATCCGCACCAAACTTGCCGCCTGATCTTTCCAAGAGCGTTACCAGAAGCCGTCCCGATGATGCGGCGGCTCTTCACACGGGAGAGGTCCAAGGTTCGATCCCCTGTGCGTCCACCATCCGGCCTTTCTGTTCAAAGACTTAGCAATCGAATCCCTGGAGCTGTGCCCCAGCAAAGTTGGGGCACAATAGGGGCACCTTGTTCGGCACGGTTGACGAAAATCGCTCCGCCGTTGCCTGCCCCTCACTGCTTCAATTTGGCGATACGGTGCTCCCCGGCTCCGAACAACTCCGCCAATGACCCTCGTCGGCAATGGTACGGCAAACTCCCCAATCAACTCGACGGCCATTTGCAGCAAAAGAGTCGATCAACTCATCGACGATTTGAATCACGCGCGGTCGTAACCGCTCCATCTCCTTGGGCGAAAAATACTTCGCGAGCGCTCCGCGCAACCTCTGGTGCTGCGGAGGGTCGCGAAAAAC
>JAFEFK010000638.1 GCA_018240625.1 Pseudomonadota bacterium | reverse complement strand
TTGGGTTCCACGACGATGTCGGTCGGGCCACCGATCATCAACAGGTGTTCGACGTTGTCCCGGCGCACGAGCACCAGCCGCCTGCGGCCGTCAACCGCGGCTGCGTCGATCACGGCTAAGCGGGGCATCCGCCCGCGATTGGCGTTAGAGCCGAGCCGGTTGCCGGCGAATCGCCGCACCAGCCAGGCGGCGGCGCCGATCAGCGCCAGAACCACGATGAATGCGAAGACAAAAGTAAACGCGTTAGGCATGCATTAGTCCCCGCAAATAGCGCATATTTCAGCTTCAGATCGTCGAACGCCCGTCAGCATCCACCCGTGACGAATGAAACCAGCTCTATCTGTTAATTCCTCCCGGCAAAAGCTGCCGCTCTCAACCTTAATAACCCATGAATCGACCGGACCAAAACAACTTCTCACGGCCCCACGTCTGCAGCCCCATGTCTGATGTGGCGGGCGATTAACGCAGCTTTCGCGGCAAAAAGGGCTTTGTTCAAGGGCGCATCCGAATCCGGGTTCCCGATCTGCCGATTTCCGACATTCTTAACCAGTCATTAACCATACAGGCGGCAAATTCTGCCTACCTCGGCGGCGCTCCGTCATCGAGGCAGAGCGGAGACCCGCCATGTCTATCAATGACATTCCCGCGCTTGCAGCATTGCGCACCCGGATGCAGTGGCATCAGGAGCGCCAGCGCGTGCTCGCCGAAAACATTTCAAATTCCGATACCCCGAATTTCAAGCCACGCGATCTCGTGGAGCCGAAGTTAGACGCAAAGGGTGCCAGTGCATCCGGTGGCGCCTCGCTGGCGATGATGCAGACGAGTTCAGGCCGGAACATCGCGGGCTCCGGTCCGGCGTCAAGTTTCGATCAGAATCGTCATGCCGGTTTCGAGACCCGTCCCGCCGGCAACGCGGTCAATCTCGAAGACCAGATGCTGAAGGTATCGGCCAACCAGATGGACTACGCCGCCGCGACGTCGCTCTACAGCAAGAGCCTGCATCTTCTGAAGATGGCCGTGGGCAAGGCGTGAAGCCGGACGAAACGTAAGGAGACCGCGACATGGCAGACGACGGCGCCGACTTCATGCGATCGATGGGCATCGCAACCTCCGGCCTGCGGGCGCAGGCCGGGCGGATGCGCGTGATCTCGGAAAATATCGCAAACGCGGATTCCACGGCACAGACCGCGGGCGGCGATCCCTACCGCCGCAAGGTGCCGACGTTCTCCTCCGCGCTCGACCGCGCGCTCGATGCGAAAGTGGTGTCGCTCGGCCGGGTGAAGCCGGACATGTCGGCCTTCCGCGTCAAATACGAGCCGAGCAATCCCGCTGCCGACGCGAGCGGCAACGTCAAATACCCGAACGTCAATTCACTCGTCGAGATGACCGACATGCGCGATGCGCAGCGATCCTATGAAGCGAACCTCAACATCATCAGCGCGACGCGCCGGATGATCCAGCGCACCCTCGATATCCTCAAATCCTGATCCCGGAGATCTGATTCATGGCATCGCCCACCGTCGCAGCAAACGCCTATGCGAACCTCGCCCGGATGATGGATTCCGGCGCCGCCGCCGGCAAGGCCTCCGAGGGCGGCGGTCCGTCGTTCGGCGCGGTCCTCAAGGACGCGCTCAGCAGCGTGATGGATGCCGGACGCAAGTCCGACGCGCAGACCGTGGCGATGGCGTCGGGCAAGGCCAATGTAATGGATGTGGTGACGGCGGTTGCGGATACCGACGTCGCGGTGTCGACGCTGGTGTCGGTGCGCGACCGCGTCATCCAGTCCTACGAAGACATCATGAAGATGCCGATCTGAGCGACGTGTATCGTGCAGAATTCGGACACAGCGTTTCTACTTAACCTCTCCCCGCTTGCGAGGAGAGGTCGACCGGCGAAGCGCAGCGAAGACGGTCGGGTGAGGGG
>JAFEFK010000637.1 GCA_018240625.1 Pseudomonadota bacterium | reverse complement strand
GCAGGCGAAGGCTCCGCCGAAGCGGGTGCATTTGAGGGCTGCGGCGGCGGAGGCAAACCTGAGCGCAGTGGGAAGGTCCTGCTGTTCGGTAATGGCGAGGGCAAATGCGCCATGGAACACATCTCCCGCGCCCAGCGTGTCCACGGTGTGGACCGGAAAGGCCGGGGTCTGCTGGAGGGCGCCGCCGGGATCGAGCCATAGCGTGCCCTGCGGCCCGCGTGTCCCGGCGAGAAATGACGGGGTGACCTTCGCGAGCTTGTGAAGCGCGGCAGCATCGTCGGCGACGTCGGCGGTGGCCTGCAGGGCTTCGCTTGAAAAAATCAGATGCGACGATGCGGTGAGCAACCCTTCGCGCATCGACATGGCGCGATCGACATCGACCACGACCGGAATCCCGCGCTTGCGGGCCTCGACACAGAGGTCGGTGACAAATTCGGCGCAACGGTTTTCGGTCAGGATGGCATCGCAGTCCGCGAGCAGTTTGCCGGCATCCGGCAGCCGGACCTTCCACAATTCCGGATCGCGAAACGTCACGATGGTGCGTTCGCCGCTCGGGTCGATCATGATCGCGGAGATCGGCGTCACCAGCCCCGGCATATGCACGATATCCTGGGTCTCGATGCCGAGCTCCGCCATCTTGTCGAAGATGTAGCGGCTGGATGTTTCGCCGGCGTCGCCCATGGGGCCGCAGATCGCCGCATGGCCGCCTAGTTTGGCAATGGCTATCGCTGAATTGAGCGCGTTGCCGCCGGCGATTTCCTCGAAATGCTCGGCGCCGACCTTGAAGCCGCGCGCCGGAAGGCCCTGCACGCGAAACGTCAGGTCGCGCACCGGCATGCCGATGCACAGGATGCGGGGCTTTTTCATGCGGGAATCCTTCGCCGATGCGGAAAGTCGAGACAAGCGGTTAATCGGCAAGTTTCGCTCGGGTTCCGCCGGTCAGCTCCCCGACTCGGTTTGCAGCCAGCGGCCGAGCAAGTGATGGGCGATGGCGAACGGATGCGGGCCTGCCATGCCGTCCGGATGTTCGCGCTTCAGCATCAGCATGGCCTCAGCGCGGTCGAACCAGCGCGCGTCTTCGAGTTCGCTGTGATCGACCACGATCGTCTCATTGGTGGCGCGCGCGGTGCAGCCGATCATCAGCGACGATGGATACGGCCAAGGCTGGGTCATGTAGTAGGTGACGTCGGTGCAATGGATGCCGGATTCCTCGAAAATCTCGCGGCGGACCGCGTCCTCGATGGTCTCGGCGGCTTCCACGAATCCGGCGAGGCACGACCACATGCCGGGGGCAAACTGCTTCTGCCGTCCCATTAGGCATTTGTCGCCTGACGTGACCAGCATGATGACGACGGGATCGGTGCGTGGAAAATGCTCGGCTTTGCAACTGGGGCAGTCCCGCTTCCAGCCGCCCTGGCTCATGCCGGTGCGGGCGCCACAGTTGGCGCAGAAGCCGTGACGCTGATGCCAACTCACCAGTGACTTCGCCATGGCGATCGCGGAGAGCTGGTTGACCGGCACGGCGCCCTGCATCGCCATGCCGCGCAACTCGGTCACGCCGACGTCGTCGCGCGCCAGCAGCTTTTCCGCGGCCGCCGCGCTCATGCCCATGCCGAAGACCGGTGCTCCGTCGCGCAGCCCAAGGAAGATGGTGCCGGGGTTGGCGCCGAACTTCAGCGCCTCGTCGATCGTCAGCAGCGCGCGCGGCCCTTCGGCCTCCTGCTTCACGACGAGCGAGTCGCGATACACCACGTAGGCGCGGGCGTCGCGGTTGCCTTCCATCGCGAACAGCTTTTCATTGCTGGTCCGCAGATGCGCCGCGCGATCGAGAATGTCGGAAACGAAAGCGGGACGTCCAATCGGAAACGAATCGAATGCGGTCATGGGTTTAGCTGAGCCATATCTTGCGCCGGATTGCACTGATGAATGCCTGAACCTCGCTCGCATCGTGATCGAGCGCGGGCACGGCGCCCCAGACCGGGCGCGGCCATGCCGCGTCGGTGGTGCGGCGGGCGATGATGTGAACGTGGAGCTGCGGAACGGCGTTGCCGAGTGCCGCGATGTTGAGCTTGTCGCATTGGGTGATGTCCTTCAATGCGCGCGCCACACGGGCCGTTTCGGTCATGAGTTGCGCCTGTTCGACCTCATCGAGGTCGATGATTTCGGATGCGCCGGATCGCCGCGGCACCAGCAGCAGCCAGGGATAATTGGCGTCCTTGATCACCAGCACGCGCGATAACGGCAGGTCGCCGATATCGATGGTGTCTTTTTGCAGTTGCGGATGGAGCGACCAGTCGGCGGGCATCGATGTGCGGGCACTTACCATGATTGTCGGTCCAAACTGGCCCGGTGATCTGCCGAGGTCAATGGCCGGAACAGGGGCGTCTGATGGCGTGAATTTGAATGTTGGAATCGGACCACGAGATCCCCGCCGGGCCGCTTGCTTTCCGGCCCTTTTGGCCCCAAATAGGGACCGGGAGATTGGCGGTGGACGAGCCACTCGCCAACCGGGTCAGGTCCGGAAGGAAGCAGCCCTAACGAGGTCCGGATCGGGTCGCTCGTCAGTCTCCTACCTGTTTTTGGGCGAGCCATGCCAGCGCCGGATCTCGGTGCGGCCGGAAAGCCGCTCCAGTTGTTCCGCAAACCGGCTTCGAGAGACAAAAAATTGCGGATCGCTCCATGACCGATGCTGGCAATCCTCTGACACCGGCTGACGACGATAGCAGCCAGGCCGGTTTCGATCTCGGCGCAGGGCCATCTCAAGCCGGCGCTGCCTATCGCGTGCTGGCGCGGAAATATCGTCCAACCAGTTTCGATGACCTCATCGGGCAGGATGCGCTGGTGCGTACCGTGTCCAACGCGTTCGAAACCGGACGCATTCCGCAGGCCTGGATCCTGACCGGCGTGCGCGGCGTGGGCAAGACCACCACCGCGCGCATTCTGGCCCGCGCGTTGAACTACGAATTGCCGGATGGTTCGGTGAAGGGGCCGACCATCCAGATGCCGCAGCTTGGCGTTCACTGTCAGGCCATCATGGAAAGCCGGCACATCGACGTGCTGGAAATGGACGCTGCGTCCCATACCGGCGTCGACGATGTCAGACAGATCAACGACAGCGTGCGCTATGCGCCTTCCAGCGCGCGGTACAAGGTCTACATCATCGACGAAGTCCATATGCTGTCGACGGCGGCCTTCAACGCGTTCCTGAAGACGCTGGAGGAACCGCCGGAGCACGCCAAATTCGTGTTCGCGACCACTGAAATCCGCAAAGTGCCGGTGACGGTGCTGTCGCGCTGTCAACGCTTCGATCTGAAGCGCGTCGAAGCCGACGTTCTGATGACGCATCTCGGCAACATCGCAAAAAAGGAAGGCGTCGAGGTCGAGCCGGAAGCGCTGGGGATCGTTGCGCGGGCCGCCGAAGGCTCGGTGCGCGATTCGTTGTCGCTGTTCGATCAGGCGATCGCGCATGCCGCCGGCGTGGTTCGTGCCGACGCGGTGCGGCAGATGCTTGGCTTGGCCGACCGCGGCCGCGTCATCGACCTGTTCGAGTCGCTGGCGCGGGGCGATATCGCCAGCGCATTCAAGGAATTTCGCGACCAGTACGATACCGGCGCCGATCCGGTCGTGGTGCTCAGCGATCTCGCCGAATTCGTCAACTTCGTGACCCGCGTCAAGATCGTGCCGGCGACCGCGGACAACGTTGCTTTCGGCGAAACCGAGCGCCTGCGCGCCCGCGATTTTGCGGCCAAGCTCTCGATGCGCGTGCTGTCGCGGATGTGGCAGATGCTGCTGAAGGGTATCACGGAGGTGCAGGGCGCGACACGGCCGGCGGCTGCTGCCGAAATGGTGCTGGTGCGTATCGCCTACGTGGCCGATCTCCCGACGCCCGATGAAGCGATCCGGATGCTGGATCAGAACGGTGGCGGATCGCCGGTTGTGACGGGCAGTGCTGCGCCGCGCGGCGCGACTTCACCTCAGCCCTCGATGCAGTCATCGCCGCCTCGTGGAATTGTATCCGGACCGCGCGCCAGCGCTGAGCCAGTTGCCCGTCCGCAGATGATCGCCCCGATGGCGGATGCGCAACCCGCACCGCCGGCGCTGAAACTGAACAGCTTTGCCGAACTTGTGGCGTTGGCCGGAGAAAAGCGCGATTTGATCATCAAGGCCGCGCTCGAAGCCGACATGCGCCTTGTGCGCATGGAGGATGGCCGGCTCGAGGTTGCGCTTGAGCGTAATGCGGCGCGCACGCTGGTGAACGATCTCTCGCGCAAGCTGGAGCAGTGGACGGGCCGGCGCTGGACCGTGATCGTCTCCAACGAAGCGGGCCAGCCGACGCTGCGTTCGCAGGCGCAATTGCAGCAGAACGAACGGGAGCGCGCGGCCGAGGCCGACCCGCGTGTGCAGGAGGTGCTGGCGCGCTTTCCGGGCGCCAAGGTAATCGAGGTGCGGAAGCTCGCTCCGTCGCTGCCGGACTCCGATGCCATGCCTGATGATCTGGCTGACGGCTTCGACGGTGACGGCGACGAATAACAAAGGGAATAGTTGATGGCTGACTTTCTTGGCATGATGAAGCAGGCGGCCCAGTTGCAGTCCAAGATGAAGGCGATGCAGGACGAACTCGAGCACGTCGAGGTCGAAGGCGTTTCGGGCGGCGGGCTCGTCAGCGTGCGGATGACTGCGAAGATGGACGTAAAGGCTGTGAAGATCGACCCCTCGCTGATGAAGGCGGACGAGCGTGAAATCCTCGAGGATTTGCTGGTCACCGCGCATAACGACGCGCGCCGCAAGGCGGAAGCCGCGATGCAGGAAAAGATGCAGACGCTGACCGGCGGGCTTGGCCTGCCACCGGGGCTCGGTCTCGGCTAGTTCGATTCACATTTGATGGAAACGCATCATCGAATACAGCGAGCCCCCTCTCCACCCTAACTCGTGTTTACCCGAGTCTAGTATCAAAAATTCTGAACTCGCATATCTCCGACTTCAGCGGGAGAGGGTTGGGGT
>JAFEFK010000636.1 GCA_018240625.1 Pseudomonadota bacterium | reverse complement strand
TTGAGGAACTGGCAGGCAAGGCGAAAGCTGGCTGCCCCGTCTCGAAACTTCTCAACACCAAGATCACGCTGGCTGCGACGCTGGTCTGAGGCCGGATCCCGCCGCGGAAGGAGTTAGATATCCGCGTCGCCGTTCGCGCCGACGAAGGCGATGCGGACCATGTTGGTGGCGCCCGGTGTGCCCAGCGGCACGCCGGCGACGATGATGATGCGTTGTCCGGCCTTGGCAAAGCCGTCGCGGAACGCGATGGAGCCGGCGCGGTCCACCATGTCGTCCTGATCGTGGGCGTCTTCAGCGACCACGCAATGCACGCCCCAGACAACGGCAAGCTTGCGTCCGGTGGCGAGGTTCGGCGTGATCGCGACCACCGGCGGTTTCGGACGCTCGCGCGCCATGCGCAGTGCCGTCGATCCCGAACTGGTCCAGCAGATGATGGCGGACAGATCGAGCGTTTCGGCGATCTGCCGCGCGGCGTCGGCGATGGCGTCGCCGACCGTGGGCTCCGGATCGGCGCGCTGTGCATTGAGCACGCCGCGATAGGTCGGATCTCGCTCGACCTCCTCCCCGATGCGATTCATGGTGGCGACGGCCTCCACCGGATATTTTCCGGCCGCGGACTCCGCTGAGAGCATGATGGCGTCGGCGCCTTCATAGACCGCGGTGGCGACGTCGGAAACTTCGGCGCGGGTCGGCACCGGCGACTGGATCATCGATTCCAGCATCTGTGTCGCAACCACCACGGGCTTGCCGGCGCGGCGCGCGAGCCGTGTCATCTGCTTCTGCAGGCTGGGCACGCGCTCGAGCGGTAGTTCTACGCCGAGATCGCCGCGCGCAACCATCAGTGCGTCGGCCATTTCGATGATTTCCGGCAACCGATCGATGGCCTGCGGCTTCTCGATCTTGGCCATCACCGACGCGCGGCCGCGGATCATCTTCTTGGCTTCGGCGACATCATCGGCGCGCTGCACGAAGGACAGCGCGATCCAGTCGACGCCGGTTTCCAGCGCGGCATCGAGATCGGAGCGGTCCTTGGGCGTCATTGCGGAAACCGCCAGATCGGTGTCGGGCAGGCTGACGCCCTTGCGATCGGACATCTTGCCGCCGATCACGACGCGCGTAACGGCGCGTTCGGGTGAAGTTTCTTCGACAATCAGGCGCACCTTGCCGTCGTCGAGCAACAGCGCATGACCGGGGCGAAGCGCGGAGAGGATTTCGGGGTGGGGCAGGTAGACGCGCGTTTTGTCGCCGGGGGTCTTGTCGGAATCCAGTACGAACTGATCGCCGTTGTTCAATTGAACCGGACCATCCGCGAACGAGCCGAGCCGAAGTTTAGGTCCCTGCAGATCGACCAGAATTCCGATCGGCCGGCCATAGCTGCTTTCGACATTACGGATCGTTGCCACCAGTTCGCGCATCTTGTCGTGCGAGGTGTGGCTCATGTTGATGCGGAAGACGTCGGCGCCCGCCTCGAACAGGCGGCGGATCATGGCGCTGTCCGATGAGGCCGGCCCAAGCGTCGCGAGGATCTTGATACGGCGCAAACGTCTCATGGCTTGCTTCCGGGCAGCACGGCGGGCGGCAATCCGGATACGCCCGGGGGCGTGCCGCCGGGCGCGTTAGGCATGCCGGGCAATGCACCACCCGGCGCAGGCATTCCGGGCACGCGCTGCGGGCCCTGCTCGCCGGACTCTGTCAATTGCACGGTCCACGCGCGCTGGTCCCCGGTATCGACCTCGAAGTAGCCGGTGCGATCGAAGCCGCGTGCGAGGCAGTTGTCAGTGCCCTTGATCGTAAATTCCTTGTCGCGCGAGCACATGAAAGCCTGTCCCGACCATTCGCCGCCACGGTCGTAGTCCAGAGCATAAATATAATAATATCGTGCGACGAGTGTTCCGCGCAGCAGCGTTTCGCAGGCGCGCGACGAGACATTCCACCAGCCTTCGGTGGTCCAGCCATCGGCATCCTTGTAGCCGAGCGCGATGCCGACGCGGCTTGACGTGTTGTTGCAGAGCCGGAAGTCAGCCGCCGCTGGCGCGGACCACAGACAGGCGATGAGGATGCCGAGCGCAGACAGTAGGCCTGCGGCGCTGGTCCGGCGCATGGCCCGGAACTGGGGAGGCGAATCTGTTTTGATCATTTAGTCGAGCATATCGTTTCGCGGTGATTTCGCGTGACCCGTCGCGACCTGTCAACGGCCGGAGCCGGCTTTTCACGGCAAGGTGCGCTTTTTCCGGTCTGCCAACGCCAATTTGCGCCGCGATATGGTAAAATCTGTGACAAGCCCCGATATAACAGTCCTGACAGGCGGCAGCGAGATCAGCCATGGCCATTGATGACAAAACCCGAACCGAACTGGAAGCGGCGGTGTTCCGCCGTCTGGTCGCGCATCTGCGGTCCCGCACCGATGTCCAGAATATCGATCTCATGAATCTCGCGGGCTTCTGCCGCAACTGCCTGTCGAACTGGCTCAAGGAAGAGGCCGATGCCAAGGGAACAGCCCTGAGCAAGGACGAAAGCCGCGAGGCCGTTTACGGCATGCCCTATGAGACCTGGAAAGCGACGTATCAGAGCGCGGCGCCGCCGGACAAGATCGAGACCATGAAGAAGACTCACAGCGGCCACTGATCTTGTTTGGCAGGCCGCGCCGATTTATCCGGTCAGCGCAGCCCGGCCTGTGGGTCGCTGTGGATGAGCGCGATGCTGTCTTGACGCGAGGCGCATCACTCTTGAGTGTCACTCTTCAAGTGTGGTGAGCGGCAAACACGTCCGAGCCCACGTTCCACCATCATCAGTTGATTTTCAGGAGCACAGGGATGGCCACCGCTGCCGCCACCAAGGAAGAGCCCGCGACCAGATTCGCGAAGGATCAGCTCAAGGCCATCATCGAACGCATCGAGCGGCTCGAGGAAGAGAAGAAGACCATTTCGGACGACATTCGCGACGTCTACGCCGAGGCCAAGGGTAACGGCTATGACGTCAAGGCGCTGCGGACGATCGTGCGGATGCGCAAGCAGGACGCCAACGAACGTCAGGAACAGGAAACCATTCTGGAAACCTATATGCAGGCGCTGGGGATGCTGTGAACCGCGGCGTCGCCGCTGCGCAAGCGCTCATCCCGCGGAAGCGGGGATCCCAGCTCTCACCGGGCGCGTCGCTTTTTGCCATCAATGATGCACGCGCATACTGCATCATCCGCTTTCGCGGATGATGACCGCCGTGGATGGTGGCGCTCTTAAAGCCCGCGACTATCGCAGCGAAGCGGTGCGGACCACGAACGACGTCGTGATCAGGTTTGCGACCGCCGATCCCGTGAATCGATCGCAGGTAATGCCCATCTGCGGGTCGTCGGAGAAGGTCATCGCGACCGCCTTGGCCGGCTTGCTGAAATACGCCCGCATCAAGGTCATGTCCTGATCGCCGAGGACGGTTGCCGACATCGTGCGGCTCGCGCTCGGAGCAAGGATCATGGCGCGCATCCAGGCGTCGCTGTCGCGCGTAGCCGCTGCCGCCATTCGCCGCGAGGTCGATACGGTGGCGCTCTGGCCCTGCGCGCCCTTGGCGACGACGCTTGTCACCGCGTTGACGGCCATCGGATTGCGCGAGGGGGAGGCGGGGCGGATCGGCGGGATCGAAGCGGTCGCGGCGACGATTTGCGCGCGGCCCACGTTCTTGGTTGCCGGCGCATAAGCCAGGGCCTGGAACGCGTCGGAGACGCTGGAGGTCGATTGCGGGTCTGCCGCGGCGAGCGCTTCGCGGGCGCTGATCGCGGCCATCACCTGCTGCGGCGTGGCCTGAGCCGGGGCCGACGGCATCGCGTCCCAGAACCCGCGTGCATTGATGATATCCGCAGGCGTCTGCGGCGTCTGTTCCGCTGCGATCTGTTTCGAGGGCCTTCCGGCCGGGACAATCCGGGCGTCGGCGGAGGCAAGCCGGAAGGCTGCGGCGGGCTTGGAACGGGGCATCGGAATTGGATCGGACGATGACGCCGCAGAGGCGACTGTCGTTGCCTTGCCGGCGGGCTGGCTCGCCGATGCGCCTTCGGACTCGTCGTCATCCTCCGCGGCCTTGCCCTTGAACAGCGCCATCAGGAAATTCGACTTGCGCGGCGCAACTCCGTCTTCGTCGGCGTTCTGGCCGCGTCTTTCGATATCCGCCATCGCCAATTGATAACCGGGCAACGGGTTGCCGTCGGAGGGAATATGCACGGTGCGGCCATTCGGGAAGACGCGCACCAGTTGGTCGTGCGTCATGCGTGGCCAGTGCCGCACATTCCCGGTGTCGAGATGAACGAAGGGCGAGCCCGAGGTCGGATAGAAGCCGACGCCGCCACGTTGCAAGCGAAGTCCCGCATATCGGATCTTCTCGAGCGGGACGCCGGGGATGAAGAAGTCCATCGCATGCCCCAGCATGTGCTGGCTGAATCGCGCGACACCGGTGTGTGCGGAACGGCGTCGGAGCATGGCGTTGGTGGAGGGAGAGCGGTAGGCGGAGATGATGTTGATCGGCTGCTTGGCGTCGACGTCGCGATAGACTTCCCAGAGGATGTCGAACAGATGACGATCCATCGTGGTCTGGTCCTGGCTGCGCCAGTCGCGGAGGAAGTGATTGATTTCTTTCAGCGCAGCATCGTCGTAGCGGCCGTTGCGCTTGAAGGTGACGGTCAGATCTTCGCCGGAATGGGTGTGATGGAACGACAGGGTCCGTGTTTCGCCGAGCGCGGTCGCGTCATGCACGGATCCCGCAAAGCCCAGCAGCAAAATCGACGACAGCCCGATGCGATAACCGGTCCGTGTAATCGACAACGATTTCAAACTGCGTGCAAAGCCAGCAAGCACGTATGAGCCCACCCAGAGACGATCAAGCGAGGGACCCTTCCACGACCCCGTGTAGCGAAAGGGCATAAATCCAGTCGTAGGACAGGAGGGTTAATCGATGATTTACCTTACCTGCCTGCTCAGAAAGGATAATTAGACCCCGGAGTGTGGCAGAAAAGAGCCGAAGGGTTAAGACAAGGTGGACAATGGTTAACGCAACAAGGGCTTCATCATGAGATGAAGCCCTTGTTTTTAATCAACTAAACAGGCTTTCGCAGATCATTCCGGCCTAGCGCCGGTAAATGTGCCGTCGGCGATCCTCAACCTGAGGAGGCGGGGTCGGTGCTCCGCCGAACAGCCGTTCGAAGAATGACGGGCCGCCGCTGCCACCGCGATCGTCGTTGAAGGCGACCCCTTGCGGGATATCGCCCTTGGGACGGGAATAGCTCGGCTGGGAGTGTGCAATCACCGCCTCGAGATCTTTACCCTTGGGGTTGCGGAGCAGCGCCAGCATCGTGGCGTCGCGGCCGTAGATGTCCTTGCGGATCTGCAGTTTGCCGGCATCGTCCACGAACGCGGTCTGATAGGTGATGTTGACCGGGATCGGCGTCGGGAATTTGATGTCGATCTCGCTCCGGCCGTACATGCTACGGACCTTCTCCGGCGTGTAGTGATCCTGCGGAAGCGCGATGCCGAGCAGCGTCGCGGCATACTGATCGGGATTCTGCACCCGCATGCAGCCGTGGCTGAACGCGCGCTCTTCCTTCGCGAACAGATATTTGTCCGGCGTATCGTGCTGATACACGAGGAACTTGTTCGGGAAATTGAAGCGGATGCGGCCCAGTGCATTGCGTTCGCCCGGCGGCTGCGAAATGTGGATGCCGCCATTGCGGTCACGTTCGAGCTTGAGGCCCATGCGCTCCAGCACCGTCGGATCCTGCTGCAAGGCCGGCAGGTACTCGTTGTAGATGATCGACGGCGGCACGTTCCAGGTCGGGTTGACCGTGATGTATTTCATGGTCTCCGTCAGCAGCGGCGTGGCGTGCGTTCCCGGCTTGCCGACCACGACGCGGGTCTTCCAGACTTCCGCGCCGTTGTGCATGACCTTCAGCGAGTAGTCCGGAATGTTCAGGATGGCGTAGGCGTTGCCGAGCGATGGCGCGCCGAGCTCCCGCGGCAGCCAGCGCCAGCGCTCCATGTTGACGATGACGGTATCGATCAGACGATCGCGCTTGGGGCTGTTGATGGCCTTGACCGTTCGCTCGTCGAGTATGCCGGTGGCCTTGAGATCGGCATTCGCTTGGAACTTGCGAACGGCGGCGGCGACCTTCTGGTCGTAATGCGTGTCGTCGGCGTTCTCGGTAACGCCGAGTTTCGCGCGCAGCATGGGCACGCGGGAATCTTCCATCGTCACGGCGGGATGCTTCTTGCGCGCCGGCACGTATTTCAGCACCGGGCCATCGGCGATCTGCGTGACGGGGCCATCGCCCTGGCCGCGCAGTTCGGCGAGCTTCTTCTTCAGTTCGCGATAGAGCTTTTGCGGAGGATTGTAGCTGTCGAGCGCGGCGGACGCATCCTTCGCGGTGCTGACATTCGTCAACACCTGCTCGGGATGGATGGGATGTTCGGGATAGGAGATATCGCCGCTGACCTGCGACCAGTGCATCCGGCCGCTCTGCGCGTGACGCGCATAGTCCATCATGCTGGCAGTCAATTTGAGGTCGGCATCGGCCAGCGCATCCGGCGTTGTCGATGCCGCAAAGTCCGGCACCGGATAGTCCGCGGGATTTAGACCGTCGGCCCCGGCATCCCTGAGGCGCGCGATGACGCCTTTGGCCTGCGGGCTCAACGTGCCTGCCTGCGTCCACAGCGGCGCGTAGTCGCGCGCGGCGTAGAATTTTTCGATCGCGGTCCGCTCGGCCTTGCGGTCAAAATATTTCGAGGCCAACTCTTTCGACGACTTGGCATCGAACAGCTCACGCAGCTTGTCGGCGACCGGCTGGTCCGCAGGCGTGACGTTGCTCGCAGCTTTCACGGGCTCTTTTGTCTGATCGGTTGCCGGCGCGGCGGCAGTCGTTGCCGGAGGCGCGGCGGGAGTCGTGTTGGCCGCGTCGTCCTTTTTCACGTTGTCCTTCTTGGTGTCGCCGGCGGGCGCGGTCGCGACATCCGCTGGTTTCGCATCCGTGGGTTTCGCGTCGGACGCTTTGATGTCTGTTGCTGCGCCCGGAGCCGCAGGCTTCGCGTCGGATGCCTTCACGTCGGATGTCTTCAGATCGGATGGGTTGGCGTCCGGCGCCTTGGCCGTCGTTGCTTGCGAGGCAGCCGGTGGTACCGGTTTGAAATCGGCCGCGGTCGGCGGCGGAACGTTCGCGGGCTCGGGCATCGGCACGGCCGCGTCGATCGCAAGCTCCGCTGCGCTCTTCTTCGCGGTATCGGTTTGCGCAAATGCTGCCGAGGTGGAGACTGTCAGGAAAGTAGCTGCGACGGCCATCAGGATCCGGTCAACCCCGGTCCGGTTAGTCGAGTAGTCTCGCATTCTCGCACCCCTTGGGTGAAACTGTCCCGGCGTGGAACAATTTTCGGATGAATTTCGTCCTGCGTTCGCCAAAGCCTTGCTTCCGGCATCCAGCGATTCATGCACGGACGTTACACGCGCCCGATTCGGGCAGCCAGTGCCACATGGGGCAACTCACGACAAACTGACTTCAAAATGCGCGGTTTGCAACGCATCCTGCATTTCTGACGCGCGTTTTCCGTTGGTCTGTCACCGAGCCGCAACGGTTCAAGGTTCTGGCTCGCATTGTCTATCTCCAGACGATCGGCGATTGCGATCAGCCGGCCTCGCTCGACGAACCGGACAGAGGGTCTTTTGCGGCGGCTTCATCGAGCTTGCGGTAAAGCGGTGAGCGTCCGATTTTCAGCCGCCGTGCGACCTCCGACATCTGGCCGCGATAATGGGCGATTGCGAAGCGGATGATTTCGGCTTCCATCTCCTCGAGCGGGCGCATTTCGCCATCGTTCGTGAGCATCAATAGACTGCCCGCAGCCGGGAGAGGTGCGATAGGTATTTCATTACCGGATACCATCGCGGGCGCGGCCGGGTGGAGAGCCGGCTCCATGATCAGCGGCTCACCAATGGGACCGGCTTCAGCAGCCGATTGCGCACCGACCAGCGGAAAGTCCGCCACGTCCAGTTGATCGGCTTCGCTCATCACCACGGCGCGATAGACCGCGTTTTCGAGCTGACGGATGTTGCCGGGCCAGGCGAGTTGCACCAGCCCGGCCATCGCTTCGCCGCTGATGCCGCTGATCGCGCGATTTTCTTCGGCGCAGAATCGGGCGAGGAAATGCCGCAGCAGGTTTGGGATGTCATCTCGCCGCATCCGCAGCGGCGGAATCGTCAGCGGCAGAACGTGAAGACGGTAGAACAGGTCTTCTCTGAACTGTCCGGCCTTGACGCGATCAAGCAGCCGCCGATTGGTCGCCGAGATGATGCGAACGTCCACTTTGACCGGCTTGCGTCCGCCGACGGCTTCGACCGCACCTTCCTGCAGCGCGCGCAGCAGTTTGACTTGCGCGGCAAGCGGCAGTTCGCTGACCTCGTCGAGGAACAGCGTGCCGCCGTGAGCCTCTACGAACTTGCCGGTATGACGTTCGGTCGCGCCGGTGAACGATCCCTTTTCGTGGCCGAACAGAATCGATTCCACGAGATTGTCCGGAATCGCGCCGCAGTTGACGGCCACGAACGGTTTGGCGCTGCGTTCGCTGGTGCCATGGATCGCGCGCGCGAACAGTTCTTTGCCGACGCCGGATTCGCCTTCGATCAGCACCGGGATTGACGAACTGGCGGCCTTCTTGGCGGCCTTCATCACGCCGGTCATCGTTTCGTTGCGTGTGATGATGTCAGCGAAGCTGAGCCTGCCTTCGCGGCTATGCCGGATGCGCTGCAATTCGACTTTGAGCGCGCTGGCGTTGAGAGCATTGCGCAAGGAAACCTGCAGCCGCTCGATGCCGACCGGCTTGACGACGAAATCGTGCGCGCCGGCGCGCATCGCCGACACGACGTTGTCGATGCCGCCGTGGGCGGTCTGCACAATAACCGGGGTGTTGAGGCCGGTTTCCCGGATTTTCGACAGTACACCCATGCCGTCGAGGCCCGGCATGACGAGGTCGAGCACGATGGCGTCGATAACAGGTGCGTCGGGCGCCGTCAGCGCGGCGATCGCGGCGTCGCCGCTGTCAACCAGGATCGTGCCATACCCGCAACGCTGCACCATGTTTTCGACGAGCCGGCGCTGGACCGCGTCATCGTCGGCGATCAAAATGGTGGCAGTCATGGCATTCCCCGCACGCTACAACTATCTGTACCGAATCGGGGCA
>JAFEFK010000635.1 GCA_018240625.1 Pseudomonadota bacterium | reverse complement strand
GTGATCGCCAAGGGCGGCGTACTATCCGGAACCTGGCGCGAAACCAGCCGAAACGTTGGCGGGTCCCTGGAAGGGCGCGCCGGCAACGGACAGTTCAACGTCGACGTCAGCGCGCCAACCTTCAACGCGAAACTGAAGCTGACGACCAGGGGCAACCATCAGAACGTTGTCATCAGTTCCGACGGACAATTCAAAGGCGCCAAAATTTCATTGTCGCGCTCCTGAATTTTTAAAGCTTTTTCAGTTTCGTGTTTTTTGCGGTTTCCTTCAGGGTTTTCGCAATCAGTTCCGCTTGCTCCTTGTTAATCGCATAGTCCTTGCGGCCATTGGCGGTCGTCAGGGACAGAATGATCAGGTCAGGCTTGTCCTGAGGCCAACCGGTCGCGAATGCGGTCACGAAATCCGCTGAGTACATTTTTTCGTTCATTACAGAAGCTTTCTCCATTGTGCTGCCCGCGCAGGAACCCATCTCACTGGGACCTTGTGCCGCCGACCGCGTGGATCGACAGTTATCCTGCAGGCAGGAATGCGGTGACCTCGATCTCGACTTTTGCGCGCGGATCGACCAGTCCCGAAATGTAAAGAAGCGTCGACGGCGGAAAATTCCGGCCCAGCGTCTCCTTCCAGGCCGCTCCGATGCCCGCGCCGGCGGCCTCATAGTCGCTCCGGCTGGTCAGATACCAGGTCAGCCGGACGATATGCTCCGGTCCGGCGCCCGCCTCGCCCAAGAGCTTGACGATCCGGCGCAGCGCGGCGCCCACCTGCGCAGCCATATCGTCGGATGCATATTCGCCCGCCTCGTTGCTGCCGGTCTGCCCCGCAAGCACGATCCATCGCCCCGGCGCATCGATCGCCACGCCATGCGAGAAGCCGCGAGGCTTTGCCCAGTCTGCCGGTTGTAGTGTTCGCATGACGTGACCCTCCATCATCTCTCGCCGGATTGTCTCTGCTCACGACAGCCCGCGCAAGGCAGCAACCGCAGTTTTGCCCGTTGCCAAGGCGCGGTGACGCCGATAGGAGCATTTCAAGGCATTGCAACCTGCGTTCAACATCCCTCCCACGGCGACCATCCCGCTGATGAACAGAACTCCTTCGAAACCCCGCGCGGCACTCTGGATGGCCGGTTGGCTGACGTTGATGCTGATCGTCGCCGTCGCGGGCCGCGAGACCACGCGCGAACTGAACGTGTTTCAGATCATGGAGCTGCGCTCGCTGATCGGCTTTGTCATGCTGTATCCGCTGATCCGCAGGAACGGTGGGTTCAGCACCATGCGAACCCAACGTCCACTGCAACACATCGGCCGCAACCTCGTGCACTACGGCGCCCAGCTCGGCTGGTTCTATGCACTGACCTTGATCCCGCTCGCCCAGGTGGTTTCGATCGAGTTCACGATGCCGATCTGGACTGCCATTCTCGCAGCAACATTCCTTGGCGAACGCATGACGATCTGGAAAAATCTGGCCATCGTCCTCGGCCTGATTGGCGTGCTGGTGATCGTCCGTCCGGCGACCGGCGAGATCAATCCCGGACAACTGATTGCGCTCGCAGCGGCGCTTGGCTTCGGCATCTCGATCGCCATGGTGAAGTCACTGACCCGAACCGAGAGTACGCTCGCGATTATCTTCTGGATGCTGGTGGTTCAATCCTGCGCCGGACTGCTTCCCGCCATTTATACCTGGCACTCGCCGTCGGCTTACCTGTGGGGCTGGATCGTCGTCATTGCATTCTGCGGAACGTTTTCGCACTACTGCATGGCGCGCGCGATGCTTTACGCCGATGCAACCGTCGTTATTCCGATGGACTTCCTGCGCGTGCCACTGACTGCGGTCGCTGGCTGGCTGATCTATTCCGAACGGCTCGACGTTTACACCATCCTCGGCGCAGCCCTGATCCTGACGGGAAACCTTCTGAACCTGAAAAGCCCTGCGCCCTCGCCGACACGCGCGTCCGCGTGAACGCGGCAGGCCTGGCTTGGGTCAGCCACTGGCCGATCCTATTTCCCAGCTGCCTTGCGTAGAGCGCCGTTGATGCGGTCCTGCCAACCAGGGCCGCCTTCCTGAAAATATTCAAGAACGTCCTGGTCGATCCGCAGAGACACCAGTTCCTTGATGCCGGGCACCGCCGTCGCCTTCGGTGGCGCTTCGGCGACCTTCTTCGTCGCCTGCTTGAACGCAGCCTCCGCCTCGGTCCGAGCGTCGTTCAACGTCCTTGGCCGTCTCGGTGGTTCTGCCATCGTCTCTTTCCTGAATGCTCGTGCGTTGCGACTCGATCAAATCCCCTCGAACAGCGCGGTCGAGAGGTAGCGTTCCGAAAACGACGGCACAATGGCAAGAATGACCTTGCCAGCGCTTTCCGGCCGCTTGCCGATCGCGAGTGCCGCCGCGATCGCGGCGCCGGATGAAATACCGCCCGGGATGCCCTCGTTACGGGCCAGCGCGCGCGAGGTTTCCAGCGCGGTCGCGCTGTTGACGGTGACGATCTCGTCGATGACAGACCGATCCAGAACGTCGGGAATAAACCCCGCACCGATACCTTGAATCTTGTGCGGCGAATGCTGACCGCCTGACAGGACCGGGCTTTCCTCCGGCTCTACGGCGACAATGCGCAGCGATGGCTTGCGCGGCTTCAGCACCTGACCGACGCCCGTGATGGTGCCGCCGGTGCCGACGCCCGCCACGAAATAATCGATGTTTCCATTCGTGTCATTCCAGATTTCTTCCGCGGTCGTGCGCCGGTGAACCTCCGGGTTGGCGAGATTGTTGAATTGCTGCGGCATCACGGCGTTCGGCGTCGTGCGCACCAGTTCCTCGGCCATGGCGATGGAGCCCTTCATGCCCTGCGCCGCCGGCGTCAGAACGATCTCCGCGCCCAGAAATGCCAGCATCTTGCACCGCTCCGTGGAAACCGACTCCGGCATGACAAGTTTCAGCCGGTAGCCGCGCGAGGCCGCCACGAAGGCCAGCGCAATGCCGGTATTGCCCGATGTCGGCTCGACGAGAACCGTGTCGGCGTTGATCTTGCCGGCTTTCTCCATGGCGATGATCATCGCAGCGCCGATACGATCCTTCACGCTCGCAGCCGGATTGAAATATTCCAGTTTGGCGAGAATTGTTGCGGTCACGCCGCGTTGCTGCGGCAGCCTGCGCAGGCGGACTATCGGTGTATCGCCTACCGCATCGGCGATGCTGTCGAACACGCGTCCACGTCCAGGACGATGCGAACCGTTCACAGTCGACGGCGTATCCATGATGATCTCCTCGATCGCGAGAGTGAAACAGTGCGCATCCCTTCAATAGGATCAGCCACCGTGGTCGTGCAAGCGCGATCCTCGCAGCGACAATTCGCTGCACCGCAAAAACATCATCGTGAAAATGGAATCGTGAAAGGAACGCATTTGTGTTGCGACATCGTCAAATATCGCAGTGTATAGTTCGGACAGATTCAGAGCTTGAGGAGGTCACGATGCCAGCGATCGCTGAAATCCTATCGACCACGATGCCTCATTCCGCGCCGCGCGAGAGCGATCTTCCGACGTGTCCGGTTTGCGCGGATTCGATGATCGCGGCGGAAGCGTCCGCATATTTGTCTGACAGCATTATCAGCTATCTCTGGAGCTGCGACACCTGCGGTTACGGATTTGTGACCAAGCACCTCGTTCAGCGCATCGCCTGTAACTGACACAACCACGCATCAACGTGCGGCGATATCGCCGCGCGACCATTCGGCGCGTGTCCGATCGCGAAATTGCTGGAAGGTTCCTTCGGCAATCGCAGCGCGCATGGCCTGCATGAGGTGCTGGTAATACGCGATGTTGATCTCGGAGAGCAGCATTGCTCCCAGCGTTTCGCCTGATCGGACGAGATGATGCAGATAGGCGCGCGAATAGGTCCGTGCCGCGGGCCACAAACTCTCCTCGTCAAGCGGGCGCGGATCGTCGGCATGGCGGGCGTTACGCAGGTTGATCTGACCGAAGCGCGTGAAGGCCATGCCGTGGCGGCCGTTCCGGGTCGGCATGACGCAATCGAACATATCGATGCCGCGTGTCACAGCTTCCAGCAGATCGTCGGGCGTGCCGACGCCCATCAGATATCGCGGCCGATCCTGCGGCAGTGACGGGGCAGTTTCCTCGATCATGGCGAGCATCACGGCCTGCGGTTCGCCGACCGCAAGGCCGCCGATCGCGTAACCATGAAAGGTGATATCGGTCAGTCCACGTGCGCTCGCATGACGCAGTTCGGGAATGTCGCCCCCCTGAACGATGCCGAACAGCATATGGCCGGCTGGTGCCCCCTCGAAAGCGCGCTTGCTGCGTTCGGCCCAACGCAGCGAGAGTAGCATGGCGCGCTCGATATCGCTGCGGTCGGCCGGCAGGCGCACGCATTCATCGAGCTGCATGGCAATGTCGGATCCCAGCAACCGCTGTACCTCGACGGCGCGCTCCGGCGTCAATTCGATCGCTGTGCCATCGATATGGGAGCGAAAGGTTACACCGTGCTCTTTCACCTTGCGAAACTGGGCCAGCGACATGACCTGAAAACCGCCGGAGTCCGTCAGCATCGGACCGTTCCAGGTGGTGAATATCTGGAAGCCGCCGCGTTCCACGATCCGTTCGGCGCCGGGCCGCAGCATCAGATGATAGGTGTTGCCGAGTACGATATCCGTTCCGGCATCGCGAACCTCACGCCAGTGCATGCCTTTCATGGCACCGAGCGTACCGACCGGCATGAACGCCGGCGTCCTGACCGCGCCGTGCGGCGTGGTGAGGATTCCAGTGCGGGCGTCTCCATCACGTCCCAGAAGCTCGAAATGGTTGGCGATGCTCATGTACCGGGCTTGCCCGGAAACAACAGGCAGGCGTCGCCATAGGAATAGAACCGATAGCCGTCGGCGATGGCGTGTGCGTAGGCCTGCTTCATGGTCTCCAGACCGCTAAAGGCCGAGACGAGCATGAACAGTGTCGAACGCGGCAGATGGAAGTTGGTCATCAGGATATCGACCGCACGAAAGCGATAACCCGGCGTGATGAAGATTGCGGTCTCGCCCATGAACGGCGCGATTCTGCCCTCCTCGCCAGCCGCGCTTTCAAGCAGCCGCATCGATGTCGTTCCAACCGCGACGATCCGGCCGCCACGTGAACGCGCAGCATTGAGAGCATCGGCGGTCTCAGCCGAGATCGTCCCCCACTCCGAATGCATGCGATGGCCGGCGGTGTCATCGACCTTGACGGGGAGAAACGTGCCCGCACCGACATGCAGGGTCAGCCGGTGAAAGCCCACGCCGCGTGCGTGAAGTGCCCCCTCGAGCGCCGGTGTAAAATGCAACCCCGCGGTCGGTGCTGCGACGGCGCCGTCATTGACCGCGAACATGGTCTGATAGTCGTACGCGTCGCGCTCGTCGGGCGCGCGCTTCGAGGCAATGTAGGGTGGCAGCGGCGGCGAACCGAGATCGGAGATGGCCTGATCCAGCGTCGGTCCGTGGAATGAGAAAGCGAAGGTGACTTCGCCCTCCTCCCCTTTCCGCTCGACCCGCGCGTCGAGATGCCCAAGAAAGCACACCCGCCCCTCATTGCCGAAGCGGACGACGTCGCCTTCCGCAAGTTTTTTGGCTGGCTTGACCAGCGCATTCCACCGGGAGCCATCGAGACGCTTGATCAGCGTCGCCTCGATCCTGGGTTCGGTTTCCCGGCCAATGCGGCGGCCGTGCAACTGCGCGGCAATGACCCGGGTATCGTTCACGACAATCTGGTCGCCGGGCCGAAGCCAGTCCGGCAGATCGCTTATCCGCCGATCGTGCAGGCCTGCTCCCGGCTGCACCACGAGCATCCGCGCGGAATCGCGCGGGCTCGCAGGACGCAGCGCGATACTGTTCTGAGGCAGGTCGAAATCGAAGAGGTCGGTTGGCATGAACTCATTCGTCATTGCCGGATTTGATCCGGCAATCCATCCTTCAGTCAGGATGGATGCCCGGGTCAAGCCCGGGCATGACGCATCATATCAATCTCAGGCTGCGTCCGAAGCCATGTGGGCCTTGACGATCTTGTCGGGATTCTGCACCGGCTCGCCGCGTTTGATCTTGTCGACGTTCTCCATGCCGTCGGTGACTTTGCCCCAGACGGTATACTGGCCGTTCAGGAACGATGCGTCGTCAAAGCAGATGAAGAACTGGCTATCGCCGGAATCCGGGCTTGCCGCGCGTGCCATGGAGGTCGTGCCACGCACGTGCGGTTCCTTGTTGAATTCGGCTTTCAGTTTCTTGCCGGAGCCGCCGGTGCCGGTGCCCTGCGGGCAACCGGTCTGCGCCATGAAGCCATCGATGACGCGATGGAAAACGATGCCGTCGTAGAATCCCTCGCGCACCAGTTCCTTGATCCGCGCAACGTGGCCCGGTGCAAGGTCCGGGCGCATCTCGATGGTCACAGGTCCCTGCGTGGTTTCAAGGATCAAAGTGTTGTCGTTGTCAGCCATGCTCTTTTCTCTTTCGGTTGGGAGGAATTTCGGCGGTCGTCAAACCGCATGGTCAGGGGCCGCCCGGCGATCGCGCCGCCCATACTGTCTGTAAATGGCATCGGTGCGCAGCGTTGCAATGTCTCCATCACGGCCGTGCGGTAGATGATCCGCTCGTCGTCGGATGCGGTTTCCGACTCGAAGGTGATACGTGGCCGGCCGAGAATCTCGCCGTTCCGCTTGAAACTGAGCAGAACGGTGATCTGCATTCCCGGATCGCCGGCCTGGAGTGTTGGAGATTTCCAGCATTGCTTGAGCCGCGCGAACATCTCCGCGATCGAGTTGACCCTGGCTTCCTGAGCCGATGCGCGATCGTTCGCACTCCAATAGGCAAACACCATCAGCAGGGTTGCGAGGACGATCAAGCGGCGGCGCGAAGCCATGGCGAACCATCACTTGATGTCGGAGGCGACCTGCACCTTCACCATCTTGTCCGGATCGGTCACGCTGCCGCCGGGCGAGCCGGGAGGAGCCTTCTTCAGCTTGTCGACCACATCCATCCCGGAAACGACATCTCCGATGACGGTATATTGGCCGTTCAGGCTTGGGCCATCCGCGAACATGATGAAAAACTGTGAATTGGCGGAGTCGTTGCTGTCCCCACGCCGAGCCATACCGACGACGCCCCGTTTGAACGGCACGTTGGAGAACTCAGCTTTGAGGTTCGGATATTTCGAGCCGCCGGTGCCGTTGAAGTTCTGACCATCGCCGGTCTGCGCCATGAATCCGGCCATGACGCGATGGAACGGAACGTTGTTGTAAAAGCCGTCGCGGGCGAGCTGCTTGATGCGCTCGGCATGTTTGGGCGCAATGTCGGTCCGCAGCTTGATAACGATGCGGCCCTTGGTGGTGTCGATAACGATCGCGTTCTGTTTGTCGAGATTGGCAGGCAACGGCTGCGCAAAGGCGGGGAACACAACCAGCAACGCGGCAACGAGGCCAAGAATTCTAATCATGACAACTCCGGATCAGAGGAAACCGGTTTAACCGGCAAATTTGGTCTTGAGGCGCGACGCGACCGCCTTCGGAACGAAAGCAGACACGTCGCCACCCATGCCCGCGATTTGCCGGACCAGTGTGGCGGTGATCGGGCGAACGCCGGGCGATGCCGGAACGAATACGGTATGCACGTCCGGCGCCATGGTTTCGTTCATGCCGGCGATCTGCATTTCATAATCCAGATCGGTGCCGTCACGCAGACCGCGGATCATGATCGTGGCGCCGGCTTTTTGCGCGGCCGTGATCGTGAGATCGTCGTAGGTCGTGCAGTCGAATGTGCATCCCGCGTCGGCGGCGACCGGCGCAAAAACCGACTGAACCATGGCAAGGCGCTCTTCCGTCGAGAACAGCGGTTTTTTGCCGGGATGAACACCGATCGCGACGATCAGCCGGTCGCACAGGACGACGGCATGTCTGACGACGTCGAGATGGCCGTTGGTGACGGGATCGAACGATCCGGGATAGAGCGCGATACGGGGCATATCCCCCTCTAGCGCGACCGCTCCGGGGCCGCAAGCGAGGCGGGTTCCGCCAAAATTGCGACGGAAGCCAATATTTATTTCCTTGACGCGTCCGAACCAAAACCGGGGTCTGCGCGTCTTCTCGACACGACGCCAACGTGACTGAAATCATTGCCGGTTTTAGCAGTCTGTTTCGTCCTGGAGGTCTGGACGAAACAATTTTGCGATCGATGAAACCACTTTTCGTCGAGCGCGAAGACATCCTGAAACCGGGGCTGGTTATCAATCTGCCCAACGAAACCGGGCCGCCAAGGCCCAATTGACAGGGGACCGTCATGATCAAGGCTCTTTCAGCAGTTGCTATCGCAGCGTTCATTGCAGCCGCCCTCTCCGTTCTCCCGGGTTTTGCACCCCAGGTGGAAGCCAGCACCCCCGTACCGCTCGCCAAGGCTGATCGCCTGGATATTCGCCCCGTCAGCAACGACTGCTCGCAGCAGACATGGCCGAATTTTCAAGCGTCCTGCCTGCGCGCAGCCGGCTCGAAGACTATGGTTCGCGAAGCTCGCCTGGTGACGGCCGAACGTCGCTAATCCGATTTTTTTCGAACCTCCAAGCG
>JAFEFK010000634.1 GCA_018240625.1 Pseudomonadota bacterium | reverse complement strand
GGTGTCTCGGGACTGCTCGCGGTGCATGCGCCGGACGAGCGCCCGCTGTGGTCGCCGTCGCGCAAGCGGCTGGAATGGAACAACGGCGCGGTCGCGCAAGCGTTTTCGGCCGAGGATCCCGAAAGCCTGCGCGGGCCGCAATTCGGCTGCGCATGGTCGGACGAGATGGCGAAATGGCGCTACGCCGAAGCGGCGTTCGACATGCTGCAGTTTGGTTTGCGGTTGGGATCGCAGCCGCGTCAGCTCATCACGACGACGCCGCGGCCCACGGCGCTGCTGAAACGATTGATGAACGATACGGCCAGCATCGTCACACGCGCACCGACCAGGGCCAATGCCTTCAATCTGGCGCCGACCTTTCTGCAGGGCGTGATGGCGCGGTATGCCGGAACGCGGCTCGGACGTCAGGAACTCGACGGTGAAATCATCGAGGATCGCCCGGATGCATTGTGGTCGCGCGCGCTGTTGGACCAGTGCCGGGTGCGCGAGGCGCCGGCCTTGCAGCGCATCGTGGTCGCGGTCGATCCGCCGGTCACCTCCAGCAAACGCGCCGACTCCTGCGGCATCGTCGCGGCGGGAATCGCCGAGGGCGGCATTGTCTATGTCATCGCCGACGACACGGTGTCCGGCGTTACGCCGTCACTGTGGGCGGCGAAGGCGATCGCGCTGTGGCGACGCTGTGAGGCCGATGTGCTGATCGCCGAAGTCAACCAGGGCGGCGAGATGGTGAAGGCCGTGATTGCCGAGGTCGATGCGTCGGTGCCGGTGTTCCCGGTGCGCGCGACGCGCGGCAAGTGGCTGCGCGCCGAACCGGTCGCGACACTCTACGCACAAGGCCGCGTCAAACATGCCGGCAGTTTTGCCGCGCTGGAAGACGAGATGTGCGACTTCGCGGTGTCCGGCCTGTCGTCGGGACGCTCGCCTGACAGGCTGGATGCGCTGGTGTGGGCGGTGACGTCGCTCGCGTTGACGCCCCGCGCGGAGCCGCGGGTGAGGGGATTGTGAGCGCAAGGCTTTCATTGTCGTCCCTGCGCACGCAGGGACCCATACGCCCCGGCGCAGCGCGGGGTTGAGGCGAGCGACAACGTCTTTTCGCCAGCACGGTGGTTATGGGTCCCGGCTCGCGCGCATCGGGCGCTTGGCCGGGACGACGAACCGGAACGATTCCACTTCCAAGAGGGGCATCAAATGCTCGATCGTCTCAAAGCCTATCTCCTCGCCCCGCCCGAGACAAAAGCCAGCCGCACGGCGAAGCTGCTGGCGTTCGAGAGCGGCGGCCGCGCGCGGTGGACGCCGCGGGATTACGCGGCGCTGGCGCGCGAGGGCTATCTCAATAACGCCATCGTGCATCGCGCGGTGCGGCTGATCGCGGAAAACGTGGCGTCGTGCGCCTACCTCGTGTTCGAGGGCGCGCAGGAGCGGGACGCGCATCCGCTGTCGCTGCTGTTGGCGCGTCCCAACGCGCGGCAGGACGGCGGCGCGTTTGTGGAAATGCTGGTGTCGCATCTGCTGCTCGCGGGAAATGCCTATATTGAAGGGGTCGCGCTCGATGGCGCCGTGCGTGAACTCTATGCGCTCCGGCCCGATCGCATGAAGGTGGTGCCCGGTCCGGACGGGTGGGCGGAAGCCTATGAATACAGCGTCGGCGGCCGCAGCGTGCGCTTCGACCAGGCGGCGTCTCAGGTGCCGCCGATTCTGCACCTGACGTTTTTTCATCCGCTCGACGACCACTACGGTCTTGCGCCGATCGAGCCGGCGGCGGTCGCGATCGATACCCACAATGCCGGATCGAAATGGAATAAAGCCTTGCTCGACAACGCCGCGCGCCCCTCCGGCGCGCTGGTCTATTCCGGCCCGGAAGGTGCTGTCTTGTCGGACACGCAGTTCGACCGGCTCAAGCGCGAGCTGACCGATACCTATCAGGGCGCGGTTAACGCCGGACGGCCGCTGCTGCTCGAGGGCGGGCTCGACTGGAAGGCGATGTCGCTGACGCCGAAGGACATGGACTTTCTCGAAGCCAAACATACCGCGGCGCGCGAAATCGCGCTCGCCTTCGGTGTGCCGCCGATGGTGCTCGGCATTCCCGGCGATAACACCTACGCCAATTTCCAGGAGGCCAATCGCTGCTTCTTCCGCCAGACTGTGCTGCCACTGGCATCGCGCATCGGACATTCGTTCGCGCAGTGGCTGGCGCCGCAGTTTGGCGAGAGCATCCGCGTCGTGATTGATACCGATCGCATCGACGCGCTCGCCGCCGACCGCGCCGCGCTGTGGGAGCGCGTGAGCAACGCGGCGTTCCTGACGTTGAACGAGAAACGCGAGGCGGTCGGTTACGCGCCGCTCGAGGGTGGCGACCGGCTGGAGTGATCCGAAGCTGCTGCTCAGATCGACGGAAGATTGTATTTTGGCGTGAATTCCGGATCGCCGGGGTATGGCGCGGCCGATCGATTTGAAGCCGATGGGCAGCGATGGAATCTCGTTAACAAGTATCCCGGTGTGATGACATCGACAATATTGGCCAATGGCCGAACGATTCTCTCTATCACGCTGAAGCGACGATTCTCATGAGAGCTGCAAGAGAAAGCACGTTGACGAACAAGACATTCGAAGTTCAAGTTGATCGTGAGTTATGCCGAAGCTGCGATCGTATTTTGCCTTTACTGGGTTTGGAACTCGGAAATCCGACAGTAACATTCATAAATACGATGAATGGCGCGAGAAGTACGATGCGGAACGGTTATTGGCTTCCATAGGACTTTCATATGAAGAAGCGTATCTATTTCGATTCTGCACGCGCCAACGATTGGCCCTCACCGGATCAACTCGCGCGTTTTTTTCTCGCGCCGAAAGGGCACGAGTGGTTATATGCGGGTGGTAACGATAGTTGGGGTCTTGGTGCCGAAGGTCTTTATGGGACCGATCATTTGGCCCTTCGCGACCAGGTTACAGTCAATCTC
>JAFEFK010000633.1 GCA_018240625.1 Pseudomonadota bacterium | reverse complement strand
GATGCCGATCGGACCGAACTTGGAGTTCGACGGCGCGAGCATCTGGACGGCGCCGAGCTGCAGCGCCTCGAGTTCTTCCTTGTCTTTGTAGAGCGTCGAGTTCGGATAGACCTCGACCTTGACCTTGCCGTTGGTGTATTTTTCCGCCAGTTCCTTGAACTTGTCGGCGGCTTTGCCTTTCGGCGTATCGGACGCGACCACATGACTGAATTTGATGACGATCGGGCCGTCCGCCATCGCGGGGCCAGCCAGGATCAGGGCAGCGACGGACGCAACCGCCAGAATAGTTTTGCGCATACTTCCTCCCAAGCGTTTCTTTTCCGGGAGGGCCGAAGCCACTCCGCGATTCATCGGGGCGAACCAATACAGACGATTGACCGCCAAAGCTATTGCCCCTTTTGCAGGGAGCCCTAACAAATTTGGTGCGCCACAGAATGCGGCATCATGGTATCAGCTCATTTCGCCGCTGAATTGAGCATCAGAAATACGCTCTGCGCCAGTCGCGATCGGCTCATCCCGCGTTCACCACCGGCGAATGCACCGCTGGGGATGCCCCGCAGCCACAGGGAGCTCGCTGTCACGTCGCCCCGCCGCCCGCAGGTGATCCAGAACCAGCCGGCCCGTAGGCGACAGGCTTTCGATGGAACGCACCGCAATCTTCAGTTCACGCCGCGCCCAGGCATCCCCGAGCGAAATCGATCTCAGGCCCATGCCGCGGCCGATCACGTTGAATGCGCGATCGGGAACGAGGCCGATTCCCATGTTGGCCTGCACCATCCTGCACACGGCGTCGAAGCCGGGCACATGAATACGGAGCCGCAGCGACCGGCCGGCCTGCGCCGCGGCGTATTGCGTTCGCAGGTAGATCGAACTCGCGGCGTGCAGGCCCACATGGTCGAAATCCAGGGTATCGGCAAACGGCACTTGATCGCGCGCTGCCAGCGGATGATCCGGCCGGACCACAACCACGAGATGGTCGTGCCGGTAGTGAAAAGTCTTGAGGCTACGGGTTTCAGCCTCGCCCGAACAGATACCGATCTCGGCAGCCCCCTCCTCGACGCCCGTGATCACTGCGCCGCTGGCGCGTTCCTGTAGATCAACCCTGAACAATTCATGCGCGCTGAAAAACTGCGACAGATCTTCGGGCAGAAATTGCACGATGGCCGAGAGGTTGGCCAGCATGCGGACGTGACCGCGCACGCCGTTGGAATATTCGCCGAGTTCCACGGCGATCTTTTCGACATTGAGCAGCATCACCCGCGCATGGTGAAGCAGCGTCT
>JAFEFK010000632.1 GCA_018240625.1 Pseudomonadota bacterium | reverse complement strand
CGTTCTGGAAGGCGACGTTGCCGGAATAGTTGGTGCTGTCGAGGCTTGTCACGGTGACCGCGCCTGTCCTTGTTCCGAAGTTGACGGAATTGGTGAAGTTGCCAGCGGCGAAGAACTGCGATGTCGGATTTTGAGGAGAATAGACGGTCGTAATCACGTGGCCGACATACGAGGCGATGCCCGACGTCGGGACGTCGCTGACCTGAGCCGGACGGCCGGCGACCCAGGTGCCGAATGCCGCTTCCGTCGTTGTCGGATTCGTCGTGCCGGTTGGCGACGTCGAGTACGCCGTCCAGAAACCCCATCGCGTATAGTCGCACTGACACACGGTCAGATTGGGCATTCCCAAGCTCGTGCCGATCTGCTTGGTCGTCGCGGCATTGAAGACGGTGAAATCACCGGAGTAGGGTGTTCCGTTGGACGTCGCACCGGCCGGAACCACTGCCGAGAAGTTGTCGTAGTCGGTGTAGGTACTGTTCGCGGGTCCCGACGCGCCAGTTGCCCCGTACTGCAATGTCGCGGAATTCGTGCCGGCCGTTGGCGAGAAGGAAGTGCCGGAATCATATGGAGCGCCTGTTGCTGAAACTCCGAGGCGATTGTTCGCGGCATCGAGATTGATCTGCATCGTGCCCGACACCGGCCTGACCGGCACGCTGTTTTGGCCTGCGATGATGTCAAACCCACTGACGAAACCGGAAAGCGTCACGGTCGGTCGCGTCGTGCTCGTTGTCGTGTCGACGGGCGGCGTGGGATTCGCCGGAGGCGTGGTGGTGTTGGTGGGCGTCGTCGTATCCGTCGGTACTGGGTTCTGGCTCGAGGTCTGCTGATTCTGGCGAGCCGTCTCGATCGCCGACGCGAGCTGTTGTGTGCCGGTGGCCTGACTGGAGGTCTGCGCGGCGTTCGTGACGTTTGAAGTTGTAGGGTTGACCTGGCCGACCAGCGTCACGACGACCGGGGCAGGCGGCGCGGCGCCGGTGACCGACCCCGTTGGCGAGCCGGTTGCACGCTGCGCTGCTGCGGTAACAATGCGCTGGGAAGCTCCGCCGCCGCGGAAGCCGCCGGTCTGTCCGACCGCGCTCTGGAAGATTGCGATCTGTCGCAGCACGAAACCGGGCGGCGGCAATCCCGGCATCGTCGGTGCATCGCCAAAATGGGTTTGCGTGAATTCACCGGCGTGCAGCGTCACCGTCTGGTTGCTTGAGGTGACAGTCGACGTGCCGTAGCCGGCATAAATGCCGCCCCTGCCGTCGGTCATCATCACGCCGCCGCGAATCCCGATCACTGCCGACGCCGTCTTGATCTCGGCATCGCCATTGTGGCTGATCTGGCCGCCGACGAAGCGCAGGGCGCCCTTGCTCAGTGTGGCTGCGAGCTTGCCGGTATTGGCGTTGGGGTCGTAGACGTACTCGTCGATGGTCAGATCGCTGTTGGGGCCGATCGTCATCGAGGTCTTGTCGAGAAACAGCAGTTGAACCGAACCGTTCGCCTTGGTCTGGATCCGCTCCCTGTGCGCGATCGACTGGCCGATGTTGATGGTTTTCATGTTGGCGGTCGCGGCCGGATTGACCGCCGAGGCTGTGCCAACCTGTTGGGCCTGTGCAACCGAGCCGCCGAGCGCGAGCGCCGTGGCCGTCATCGCAATCTGAAATGCCCTTAAATGGCTCATGGCAATTCCCAGTCAAAAACCACAAAACGCAAAGCTGAAAGGCCCAGTATAGCTCCTGTCGCCCTGGATACGCCAATCGAAGTGCATACCTGAATACCGCAGCGGGCGCGAATCATGACACCTGTTGCCACAAGTCCACGCTTGCCCGGCGTGCCTCCGCCGCCTCGGGTCATTATTCAGCCCGTCAGCCTAGCCCAGCGCCTTCAGCCAGACCCCGATCTCGTGTGCGGCGACGTTGGCCTGATTCAGAAGCTTGCCCATGGTGAAGAAGCCGTGGAACTGGCCGGGATAGTGCTTGTAGGCTACCGGCACGCCGGCCTCCTTCAGCCGTTTTGCATATTCGTCGCCTTCGTCCCGCAGGGGATCGGCGCCCGCCGTCATCACGTAAGCGGGCGGCAGGCCGGACAAATCCTTCACGCGCGCGGGCGAGGCGCGCCAGTTCTCCTTGTCGGCCTCGTCGCGAATGTAGTGGTTGCTGAACCACTTGATGACGGAATGCGTGAGTAAAATGCTGGTTTCGGGTTCGCTGTGCGAAGGATGGTTGCCGCGAAAATCGGTGGCCGGATAAATCAGCACCTGGCCCTTGAGCGGAGGGCCTTTGTTGTCGCGCGCATCGATTGCCACAACGGCCGCGAGATTGCCGCCGGCGCTGTCGCCGCCGACGCAGATGTTCGCAACATCGATGCCGAGTTGCGCGGCATGTTTCGCAACCCACGCTGTCGCGGCGATGGCGTCATCGACGGCGGCGGGAAACTTGTGCTCGGGCGCGAGACGATAATCGACGGACACCACGATCAACTCACCTTCGGCCGCGAGCTTGCGGCAGACCACATCGTGCGTGTCGAGATCGCCGATCACCCAGCCGCCGCCGTGAAAGAAGACGAGCCCCGGTGCGCCGCTGCCTGATTTGCGCAGCACTTTCGGCGTGTAGATCCGGGCGGGTATGCTGCCCGCGGGACCGGGAATGCTGAGGGGCGTGACAGATGCAAGTTCGGGCGGCTCGGGATTGCTGACCAGACGCGCGGCGAGATAGTAGCCGCGCGCGACGTCGGCGGTGCCGTCCTCATAACGGGGACGGCCGGCCTCTTGAAAAGCCTTGTAGACGGCGGCGGCATCGGGATCGAGAACGACGGGCATGGGGATGAACCTGTGATGCTGAGGTTGAACGTGGAAAACGCAGAATACGATGAAAGTCAGGCCGAGGTGCGTCCGCCGTCGACGGTGTAGGCGGAGCCGCTGACATAGCTCGCTTCCTCCGAGGCGAGGAACGCCACGATCGATGCGACCTCGGCGGCGGCGCCGAGCCGCCGCGCCGGAATGCGGTCGACGATGCGGTCGGTGGGAGTGGGCGCATTGCCGGG
>JAFEFK010000631.1 GCA_018240625.1 Pseudomonadota bacterium | reverse complement strand
GCAGGAGAGGCTGATCATAGCAAAAAGCCCCGGCGACAGCCGGGGCTTTTCATTGGCTCGTGTGGTTCAAATCAGCCGGCGGCTTTCGCCTCGCGGCGCCGCTCGGTGAGAATGTATTCGGTATAGCCGTTGGGCTGTTCGCGACCCTTGAAGACGAGATCGCAGGCGGCCTTGAACGCAACGCCGTCGAACTTCGGCGCCATCGGCTTGTAGAGAGAATCGCCGGCATTCTGTTTGTCGACGACGACCGCCATGCGCTTCAAGGATTCCATCACCTGATCCTTGGTGACGACGCCGTGCTGCAGCCAGTTCGCCAGATGCTGGCTGGAGATTCGCAGCGTGGCGCGATCTTCCATCAGGCCGACGTCATGGATGTCCGGCACCTTGGAGCAGCCGACGCCCTGGTCGATCCAGCGCACGACGTAACCCAAAATGCCCTGACAGTTGTTGTCGATCTCCTGCCGGACATCGTCCGGCGCCCAGTTCGATTTGGAGACCGGGACGGTGAGGATGTCGGACAGCTTTGCGCGCTGTCCGCCGACCTTCAGCTCCTGCTGGCGCTTGTGCACGTCCACCTGGTGGTAGTGCAGCGCATGCAGGGTTGCGGCGGTCGGCGAGGGCACCCAAGCGGTGGTGGCGCCGGCTTGCGGGTGACCAATTTTCTGCGCGAGCATATCCGCCATCTTGTCCGGCGCGGCCCACATGCCTTTGCCGATCTGGGCATGGCCCGGCAGGCTGTCGATCAGGCCCATGTCGACGTTCCAGTCCTCGTAAGCCTTGATCCACGGTTGCGCCTTCATGTCGTTCTTGCGGATCATCGGGCCGGCTTCCATCGAGGTGTGGATTTCGTCGCCGGTGCGATCGAGGAAGCCGGTGTTGATGAAGCAGATGCGCTTCGAGGCGTTCTGGATGCAGGCCTTGAGGTTGACGGTGGTGCGCCGCTCCTCGTCCATGATGCCGACCTTGAGCGTGTTCTCCGGCAGGCCGAGCATTTTCTCGACGCGCGCGAAGAGCTCGCAGGTCAGCGCGACTTCGTCCGGGCCGTGCATCTTCGGCTTGACGATATAGACCGAGCCGGTGCGGCTGTTCTTCGTCTTCGACCCCCCCTTCAGGTCGTGCATCGCGAGCAGGCCCGACACCGCCGCGTCGAGCAGACCTTCCGGAATTTCCGCGCCCTTCTCGTCGAGCACGGCATCGGTAAACATGTGATGGCCGACATTGCGCATCAGCAGCAGGCTGCGCCCGTGCAGCTTGATGTGCTTGCCGTCCGGCGCGGCGTAGACGCGGTCGGCGTTGAGCGCGCGGGTGACGGTCTTGCCGCCTTTCTCAAACGTGTCCTTGAGCGTGCCGTTCATCAGGCCGAGGGTATTGCGATAGACCAGAACCTTGTCGTCGGCATCGACGGTCGCGACACTGTCCTCCATGTCGAGAATGGTGCTGACAGCGGACTCCAGGATCATGTCGGCCACGCCCGCCGCGTCATCCTTACCGATGGCATGAGACCGATCGATTTTGATCTCGATATGCATGCCGTTGTTGACCAGCAGGATTGCGGTTGGTGCCGCGGGATCGCCCTGATAGCCGGCGAATTGCGATTCCGATCGCAGACCGGTGGCGTTGCCGCTCTTGAGTTTCGCCGAGAGATGGCCGGACAGGACGCTGTAAGCCGTCACGTCACTGTGGCTACCGGCTGCGAGCGGCACCGCGGAATCGAGGAACGCCTTAGCTTTCGCGATCACCTTGTCGCCGCGCGCCTTATTATAACCCTTGCCGCTTTCGCTGGCGTCGTGCGGGATCGCGTCGGTACCGTAAAATGCATCGTAAAGACTGCCCCAGCGCGCGTTGGCGGCATTCAGGGCGTAGCGGGCATTGGTCAGCGGCACGACGAGTTGCGGTCCGCAGATCTTCCCGATCTCTTCATCCACATTGGCGGTCTCGACCGCGTGCGTCGCGGGTTCGGGCCGCAGATAGCCGATCTCTTTCAGAAACGCCGTGTAGGCGTTCATGTCGAATGGCTTGCCCTTGTTGGCCCGGTGCCAGCCGTCGATCTTGGCCTGCAAGGCGTCACGAACCGCGAGCAGCTCGCGATTTTTGGGTCCGAGATCGCGGACGATGGCGGCAAATCCGGCCCAAAAGGCGTCGGCCGTGATGCCGGTCTGCGGCGTGGCTTCCTTGGCAATAAAATCGAACAGGACAGGCGCGATCTTCAGTCCGTGGGCGTCAATTCGAGTCATGTCGGGGTTTCTCAGGATAAGCGGCGCTAATGCGCGGCTTTCAGGGGTATAAAGGGCGGATGGCCGAGAAATGCGGCGCTCAAGCCGCCCTTTTAGCGCCAAAGCGGGGCCCGTGAGAAGGGCCTTCGCAGCGATGAATTGGCGCAAATAGGCCTAACCGCCGCACTGCGACCTGAGGGTTAGCAGTGGCATCCCGATCTGGTGTCGTGCGCCGTCAGGCGCTCAGATATTGGCGGCGAGGTCGGTCAGTTCATCGAACAGGATACCGGTCTTGATCAGCATCCGTTCGATCTCATCGGCGGCATCGCCGACGGAGCGCGTCGACGTATCGATCGTCAGCTCCACGGATTGCGGAGGCTGATAGTCGCTGCCGATGCCGGTGAATCCATGCAGCACGCCGGCGCGCGCTTTGGCGTAGTGCCCCTTGGGATCGCGGCTCTCGCAGACCTCGGCAGGCGTCGCGACATAGATTTCGCGAAAGGTGGTATCGGCGATGCGCCGCGCCGTCGCGCGGTCCTCGCGCGAAGGCGAGACCGCCGCGACGATCGCTACATGGCCGTTACGCGCCAGATGTGTCGCAACCTCCGCCAGCCGGCGGATATTTTCGGCGCGATCGCCTGCTGAGAATCCCAGGTCGCCGTTGAGCCCGGCACGAAGCGTATCGCCGTCGAGCAGGATCGGCGAACCGCCACTGCTGAACAGTTTTCGTTCGAGGGCGCGGGCCAGCGTCGATTTGCCCGAGCCGGGCAATCCCGTCAGCCAGACCACCGCGCCGTTGTGGCGATAGCGGGCGGACCGCTCGTCCGGCCGCAGCGCAGACTCAACCGGCACGATATCGACGGGGACGGCGCGTTGTCCGGCGTCGACGCTGAGAACGAGCCCGCCGCCTGCAATACGGCCGCTGATCTCGATGACGAGGCGTCCGGTGCGCGGATTGTCGACGTAGGGGTCGGCGGCCAGCGGCTGCGCCAGCGAGATATCGATTTCGCCGACATGGTTGCGTGCGATTGATTTCGTCGCGGTGCTCGCGAGTTCACCGGGATCGACGGCCTTCTCGATGGCCACGACGATGGCGCGCGTTTCCTTGTTGCCGAGCCGCAGCAGAATGGACGCGCCGGCCGCAAGCGGCGTGTCATGCAGCCAGAAGATGCGCGCACGAATCCGGCGCGTATCGCGTGGCGCGGCTCCGACATGGGCGATGACGTCGCCGCGCTCGAGGAACAACTCACGATCGAGGGTGATGCCGACCGAGCGGCCGGCACCTTGCGCGCCAGCAAGCGGTGCAGGCCAGCCTTCGACGCTGCGGATCTTTGCGATCTTGCCGGCCGGCATGATGACGATTTCGTCGCCGGCGCCGAGGCTTCCGGATTCGATCCGGCCCGCCACGATCCGCCGGTCGTCGAACTTGTAGATCGCCTGGACCGGTAGCCGCAGCGCCAGTTCGTGAAGCGGGCGTGCAGGCTGGAGCGCGTCGATGGCTTCGACGACCGTCGGGCCCTCGTACCAACCGATCCGTGCGGTCCGGTCGGCGACGCCGTCGCCATCGCGCGCCGAGATCGGGATCACCGTCGTCGGCGCGACGCCGAGCCCGGTCAGGTGCGCGGAAATCTCGTCGCGGATGTCGTTGAAGCGCGTTTCACCGAAATCGACGCGGTCCATCTTGTTGACGACGACTGCGACTTGCTTGACGCCGAGCAGGTGCAGCAGATAGCCGTGCCGCCGGGTCTGGTCGCGCACGCCTTCCAGCGCGTCGATGATGAGAACGGCGCCATCGGCCTGCGACGCACCCGTGATCATGTTGCGCAGGAATTCGGCGTGGCCGGGCGCGTCGATTAGCACCACGTCGCGCGCGTGGGTGCGGAAGCGGATCTGCGTGGTGTCGATGGTGATGCCCTGATCGCGCTCGGTCTGCAGCGCGTCCAGCAGGAACGACCACTCGAACGGCATGCCGCGCCGCGCGCTGACCGCTTTCAGCATTTCGAGCTTGCCGTCGGGCAGGCTGCCGGTCTCATGCAGCAGGCGTCCGACCAGCGTCGACTTGCCGTGATCGACATGGCCGACGATGACGATGCTGACCTGGGGGCGGGTGGTGCCGTTCGGCGTCGCGAGAGCGGCCGGCGCCGCAATGTTGGGGACGATCATATTCATCGATGCGCTCGATCTTTGCTTTTCAGAGATAGCCGGCGACCCGAAGCCGCTCGAAGGCGTCCTCGGTTTCGTGATCGAGCGCGCGTCCGGCGCGTTCGGGAATTTTGGTGCCGTCGAGTTCGATCAGAATCTCATCGATGTTCGATGCAGTCGACGCGACGGGAAAGGTGATGTCGGAATCGCCCAGCGAGCGATAGCGTTTGCCGTTCTTTGCGAGATACAGCGGAATGATCGGGATGTTCTCGCGCTTGGTGTAGGCCCAGATGTCCGCCTCGGTCCAATGCAGGATCGGATGAATGCGCAGGTGCGCGCCCGGCGGCGGCGAGGCATTGAACTGATCCCAGAATTCCGGCGGCTGATCGCGCACGTCCCATCCGCCTTCGGTGCCGCGCGGCGAAAACACCCGCTCCTTGGCGCGGGTCGCTTCCTCGTCGCGGCGGATGCCTGCGATCAATCCGTCGAACCCGTACTTGTTCAATGCGAGTTTCAACCCTTCGGTCTTGCGCGCAGCGGAACGTGCGGCTGGCGGTAACGTCGGATCGACAGTTTCGATTGGTGGGCAGTAATCGACCTTGAGGTCGAGATCCCATTCCTTGGCGTAGCGTTCGCGAAACGCATACATCTCCGGAAATTTCTTCTCGGTATCGACGTGAAGCGCCGGAAACGGCACCCGGCCGAAGAAGGCCTTGCGCGCCAGCCAGATCATCACGTTGGAATCCTTGCCGAGCGACCACAGCAGCGCGAGTTTCTTCAGGCGGGCGAAGGCTTCCCGGAAAATGTAGATGCTTTGAGCTTCCAGCGCGTCGAGATGGTCCATTTCAGGCTGCATGGCCTGCTCCTTGCTTGGTGCGCGGTGAGCGGCCGGAACGGTGAAGGGTGGTCCGGAAGGCTGATTTTGGGGGTCGAGAAGATGCATCTCTTGTGCGTGTGTTGGGAGAATGAAAATTCTATACTTTCACCTCCGCATAGAAGAAATAATTTTCTCT
>JAFEFK010000630.1 GCA_018240625.1 Pseudomonadota bacterium | reverse complement strand
GAATCGTTCAGCAACGGTTCAAATGATGAATTTCCACCACTCGGTTCGAGACAGGCGGCGATACCGATGCCCGCGCAGAGCCCTTGCGATCGAAGCTCATCACGCTCCAGCTTCAGACCCTCATAGTCGGCATGCGCCAGAACCTTGGCGACGACGGTGTGATAATCGCCACTGTCGTAGCGCGTCCCGCTCGGGATCAGATAGGGAAACTCCTCGCTGCGGATGAAATTGCGTTTCCGGATTTCGATACGGTCGAGGCCGAGCGCGGCCGCGACCTTGTCGATCGCGGTCTCGATCGCATAGTTGGTCGGCGCTTGGCCAAAACCGCGGACCGCTTCCTGGGCGGCCTTGTTAGAGGTCACCGAAATGGCACGATATTTCACGCTCTGGATCTTGTACGGACCGACGATCGCGCCGATCGGCTTGCCAAGCTGGAACGGCGCACGGCCGGCATAGGCGCCGGCATTGTCAAGCGCACGCATCTTCATCGACTTGACGATACCGTCATTGTCGAACGCGACTTCGACATCGAAAATGCGATCCGGACCGTGCGCATCGCCCGCGCGCATGTTGTCGAGGCGGTCCTCGATCAGGCGCACCGGCCGGCCCAACCTGCGCGCCAGATGCGAGACGATTACGGTCTGCTTGATGCCGCGCTTGACGCCATAGCTTCCGCCGACGTCCACGTCCTGATGCACGCGGACATTGTTGAGCGGAATGCGCAAGGCGCGCGCGATCTGGTCGGAGTATTTCGGCATCTGGATCGAGGCCCAGACGTCGAGGATCTCCCGCCAGGGATCCCATTTCGCGACAACGCCGAACGTCTCGATCGGCACGGTGGAGTTGCGGCCCCATGTGACGCGGAACGACAGATGACGCGGGCTCTCGGCAAAATGCTTGTCCACCTCGCCCCAGACAAAGGTGCGATCCAATAAAATGTTGCTGCCGTGATCGGGATGAACAGGCGTGCTTGACGGATTGAACGCCTCTTCGGAATCAATCACATAGGGCAACGTCTCGTAGACGATCCGCACCTTCTCGGCGCCGTCCTCGGCTTGGGCGCGCGTTTCAGCGACGACAGCCACGACCCACTCGCCGGCATAGCGCACCTGACCGACCGCGAGCGGATAGCGCCTGACATGCGGCGTATCGAGGCCATTCATCAGTGGATCGGCCGCCTTGGCGAGTTCTTCGCCGGTCAGCACGTAACGCACGCCGGGCATTTTTAGCGCTTCGCTTGCATCGATGGATACGATGCGGGCGGCCGGATGCTGGGATGGCACCACCGCCACATGCAGCACCCCTTCGAGCGCGACATCGGCGACATAGTGTCCCTGTCCGGCCACAAAGCGGCGATCCTCGCGCACCCGGCGATTCGACGAGACGAATTTCAGGGGAATTTCGACCTCGCTCATGGCCGGCCTCCCGGCGGGGTGTCGGGTTGCGCCGCGTCGCCCCTTGCAGGACGCGGGAGATTGGTCTTGCGGAGGCGATCGGCGGCGAACTCGACGGCTTCGATGATCTGTCCGTAGCCGGTGCAGCGACAGATGTT
>JAFEFK010000062.1 GCA_018240625.1 Pseudomonadota bacterium | reverse complement strand
GGTGTGCGTGATCGTGCCGTCGGACCGCGAAGTTAGCATGAAGAAGCTCGCGAGCGCATGCGGCGGCAAGGCCGCCAAGATGATGCGCCCGCCGGATGCCGAACGGCTCACCGGTTATCACGTCGGCGGCATCAGCCCGTTCGGGCAGAAGAAACGCGTGCCGATCGCGATCGAGGAGGTGGCGCTTGGCGAGACAAGAGTCTTCATCAACGGCGGGCAGCGTGGTCTGCAGATCCGGATCGATCCCAATGACGCCCGCACGGCGCTCCAGGCAATTATTGCGGACCTGATCGCGTAAAGCGATGTCACGTGACCCGGCGCGGCCGGCCCGGTTTGCCCTGCGCGCATTCCAGCGCGGCGCGATCCCATTTGGCGTTATCCGCCGCCGCTTCGTAGGTCGTCTGCAGGAACTCCATCAGCGTGTCGTCCGGCGAGGGTGCGCTGCGGACCGCGTCGTACGGCAGCAGAAATTCACCGAGGTCCTTGCTGAAGAACGCCGCATCGGGCCGCACCCGCGCCGACGCAAATCCGTCCGGCGCGGGATAAGCGTAGGAATAGAACGCCGGATAATCGATCGCGCCGCCGCCGGGCCAGAAGCCGGCGCTGCTCACCTCGTGCGAATAGGCTTCGCGCACCACATCGTCCGGCAGATGGGGGACGCCGCCGGGATGCAGCGGCGCGCGGCGGCCGGAAAACCGCGTCACCGCGAGATCGAAGCTGCCCCAGAAGAAATGCACCGGACTGCATTTGCCGAGGAAGGCGGTGCGGAATTGCCGGAACACGCGATCGGCGTTCGCCAGCACGCGCCAGAACCGTTGCGCCGCGGCCGCGTCATACGAGGCGTGCTGCCGGTCGTCAGGAAAACGAATGGGATTCGCGATCTCGTTCGGCATGTCATCGATCGTCACCTCGATGCCGAGATCCGCCAGCGCCGCCATCACGGCGGCATAAAAGGCAGCGACTGACTGCGGCTTCAACGGCAACTTGCGCTCCGTCCCGTCGCTGGTTGCGATGACCAGGACATGATCGATAAAATCGAAATCGATCTAGAAGCTGCGCGCGCCATCTGGAATAGGCGACGTCGTCAGCCCGCGCGCGGTGACATACAACGTCACGTGCCAGGAATGATTGAGCCACGGTGTACGGGCCAGCCGGATCTTGCCGGCGATCTGCGTCCATAGCTGCAGGGTCTCGCAGGTGTCGCGCCATGCCGCATAGGGCAATTCCGGCCACGGCTCGAGATGATGCAAGGAGTCAGTCATGTTCCACCCGCGATCTCATCGATATCGGCATATGCTACACGGCTCCTCCGGCAAGCGAGAGCGCTAAAGTCGGACGGTCTCAAATCCAAGCAACGTTGGTGGCGCATTGCTTGACCCTGGCGCCTGCGCGTTCCACCCGGCGCATGGAGGCAATGCATCCGGCCCATTGATAGCAGAGGCAAATCAGTGTCTCTGAGGCGGCCGGGCAGTTCTTCTCCGGCCCGGTTTCGCGGACCGGGCCAAGCCGCGGTCAATGAAACCGGATCGCAATGGCTGCCACCGACCATATCTCCAGCGCCGCACCATCGAACAACTGGCTGGCCAACCAACCTTACCTGCTGCTGAGCCTGACCGCGCTGTTCTGGGCCGGCAATGCCGTGATCGGCCGCGCGGTCGCAGGCCACATTCCGCCGGTGACGCTCGCCTTCATCCGCTGGGGCGGCGCATTCCTGATCGTGCTGCCGTTCTCATGGCGGCACCTGGTCCGGGACTGGCCGGTGCTGCGCAAGAACCTCGGCATCATGGCGCTGATCTCGATCGCGGGCATCGGCGCGTTCAACACCCTGCAATACATCGCCCTGGAGCGGACGCAGGCGCTCAACGCCCTGCTGCTGCAATCCTCGGGTCCGCTGTTCGTGGCGATCTGGTCGCTGATGCTGCTCGGCATTCGCCTGACCCTGAAGCAGGCGCTGGGTCTCAGCGTATCCCTGCTCGGCGTGCTGGCGATTTTGCTGAAGGGCGACATCGGCGCACTCGCAGCGATCAAATTCAACGACGGCGACCTGCTGTTCATCCTGGCGCTGGCGATCTTCGGATTTTACTCGGTGATGGCGCTGAAGCGGCCGGACATCCACAGCATGTCGTTCCTCGCTTTCACCTTCGGCTGCGGCGCAGCGGTCCAGATTCCACTGGTGATCTGGGAGATGAAGGTTCGTCCGCTAATGCAGATCGACCTTCCGAACCTGCTCGCGCTGGCCTACGTCATGGTGTTTCCCTCGACGCTCGCCTATCTCTTCTTCAATCGCGGCGTGCAACTGATCGGCGCCAACCGCGCGGCGCCGGTGTTTCACCTGATCCCGGTGTTCGGATCGGTGATGGCGATCGTCTTCCTCGGCGAGCAACTGCATGTCTTTCATCTGATCGGCTATGCGCTGGTGCTGATCGGCGTGTTCATCGCGGCGCGCGCACCGAAGGCGCCGGTGGCCGAAGGCGAACAGGCCGCGCCGCCGTCGTGACGGCAGGTCGCGCGAGCCTCACGCCGGCAACCTGAACTTGCTGTAGGCCTCCGACGTCGCGATGATCACATGATCCGCGCAGCCGTTCCGGCGATGCGGGTCGCATCGAGTCTCATAGTCGGCCGAGGTCATCATCTCGATGAACGCATCGACCGAGGGGTAGAAGACCAGCGCCACATAGTCCCAGACATTGCCCTGCGGCACGCCAAGCGCCACCGCTTTCGCATCGCCCGTCCAGAGCAGCGTACCGCCCCGTGCCTTGATCATCGGCACCGTCAACGCACTGTAGCGCAGATAAGCGTCCCACCCGCTGCCGTCGCCGTCGAGCGAGCGCTCGCGAAACCGCATCAGGTTCAGCATCACGACCGGGCTGCCGCGATCCAGCGCCGCCAGGCCTTCGATATTCAACAGATCAACACCCATTCGTCATCCCATGCTTTTTGCCGCGACTTGCCACGGTCCCATCCGGACATTGTAGCATTGCACCCATGGGAGTTGTCTCGCCAGGCGAACCCGGTGCAACGTCGGCCACATAGTGACCGACTCATGACGATCCCCGCATCACCGCCCGCGCCCGCCTCGCCGATCGCGTGGTTCAACAACCAGCCATATCTGCTGCTCAGCCTGACGTCGCTGTTCTGGGCCGGCAATGTCGTGCTGGCGCGCTACGTCGCGGGCCACGTGCCGCCGATCACGCTGTCCTGCGTCCGATGGGTCGGCACCTTCTTCCTGCTGCTGCCGTTTGCATGGCCGCATCTGCGGCGCGACTGGAAGATACTCGTCGCGCATTGGCCCATGATGCTGGTCTTCTCGGCCACCGGTTTCGCCTTCAACAACGTGCTGTCCTACACCGCGATGAAATACACCACCGCCCTGAACGGATTGCTGATGCAGTCGTCGGGGCCGCTGTTCGTCGCGCTGTGGTCGCTGACGCTGTTCGGCGTTCGTCTGACGCGCGGACAATTTCTCGGGATCGCGATCTCGCTCACGGGCGTGCTGACCATCATCCTTCACGGCGACATCACCGCGCTCACCAGCATCCGCCTCAACAAGGGCGATCTGATGTACGCCGGCTGCATGTTCGCGTTCGGCCTGTATTCCGCGCTGATGCCGCGGCGGCCAAAAACCCATCAGCTCTCGCTGATCGGATTCACCACAGGCTGCGGTGCGCTGATGCTGATTCCGTTTTCGATCTGGGAGCTCGCCTCCGGCAACGCGACGCTCTCTTTCGATGGCCTGACCTTCGCCACGCTGCTTTATGTCGCGATCTTTCCGTCGACACTGGCCTATCTGTTCTTCAACCGCGGCGTCGCGCTGATCGGCCCCAATCGCGCCGCGCCGTTCCAGCATCTGATGCCGGTGTTCGGCTCGGCGCTGGCGATCGTGTTGCTCGGCGAGACGCTGAAGCCGTTTCATCTCGTCGGCTATGCCATGGTTCTGGCAGGCGTTATCATCGCATCCCGGCGAGGCTCGGCAACCGCCCGCGCGGCCTGATTCAACCCAATTGTTTATTCATCTCAGAGTCTTTTTAGAACGTCAGCGCCTTGGCCTGCTTGACCTGCGGCAGCGTCTGCACCTTGGCGAGCACGTCCGCGGGCACCGCGCCATCGACTTCGACCAGCGCGATGGCGTCGCCGCCCTGCTTGTTGCGGCCGAGATGGAAGGTCGCGATATTGACCTTGGCATCGCCGAGCAGGCTCGCAAACTTGCCGATGAAGCCCGGCTTGTCCTCGTTGGTGATGTAGATCATTGACTTGCCGAACTCGGCGTCGACGCGGATGCCCTTGATGTCGACAAGGCGCGGCTGACCATCGGCATAGACCGTGCCCGATACCGAACGCTCCTGCCGCTCCGTGAACACGGTCACGGTGATCAGGCTCTCGTAATCGCTCTGCGCCGCGCGCACGACTTCGTCCACCACCATGCCGCGCTCCTTGGCGACCACCGGCGCGGAGACGACGTTGACGTCGCCCAGCATCGGCCGCAGCAGGCCCGACAACGCCGCCGAGGTCAGCGCCTTGATCTTCATTTCCGCGACATGGCCTTCATAGGTGATGGTCACCTTGGAAATGCCGCTCTCGGTGAGCTGGCCCGCGAACGAGCCAAGCTTTTCGGCAAGCTCGATGAACGGCTTCAGCTTCGGCGCCTCTTCCGCGGTGATGGATGGGAAGTTGACGGCGTTGGAGATCGCGCCGGTCAAAAGATAATCCGACATCTGCTCGGCGACCTGCAGCGCGACGTTCTCCTGCGCTTCGGTGGTGGCCGCGCCGAGATGCGGCGTGCAGATCACATTGGGATGACCGAACAGCACATTGGTGGTCGCGGGCTCCTCGACGAACACGTCAAAGGCCGCGCCTGCCACATGCTTGGAATTCAGCGCATCGACCAGTGCCTGCTCGTCGACCAGCCCGCCGCGCGCGCAATTGATGATGCGGACGCCCTTCTTGGTCTTGGCGAGCGCCGCGGCATCGAGAATATTTTTGGTCTTCTCGGTCAGCGGCGTATGAAGCGTGATGAAATCGGCGCGTTTGAGCAGATCGTCGAGTTCGACCTTCTCCACGCCGAGATCCTTGGCGCGCTCCGGCGACAGATAAGGATCGAACGCGATCACCTTCATCCGCAATCCGAGCGCACGGTCGGAGACGATCGCGCCGATATTGCCGCAACCGATGATGCCCAAAACCTTGTTGGTAATCTCGACGCCCATGAAGCGGTTCTTCTCCCACTTGCCGGCCTGGGTCGAGGCATCGGCCTGCGGAATTTCGCGCGCCAGCGCCAGCATCAGGGTGATCGCGTGCTCGGCGGTGGTGATGGAATTGCCGAACGGCGTATTCATCACGATGATGCCCTTGGCGGTCGCGGCCGGAATTTCCACGTTATCAACGCCGATGCCCGCGCGGCCGATCACTTTCAATTTCCTGGCCTGCGCCAGAATTTTCGCGGTGGCCTTGGTGGCGGAGCGAATGGCGAGGCCATCGTAATTGCCGATGATCTCCGCGAGCTTGTCCTTGTCCTTGCCGAGGTTCGGCTGGAAATCGACCTCGATGCCGCGATCCTTGAAAATCTGAACGGCGGCGGGCGACAGCGCGTCGGAAATGAGAACTTTTGGTTTGGTCATGATGTTGTCCTCC
>JAFEFK010000629.1 GCA_018240625.1 Pseudomonadota bacterium | reverse complement strand
GCATCATCGCCCTGTTGTTTGCGGCGTGGCGGCGGCTCACATCCCGTCCGGCGGCATGCTCGATGAAGTCGCTGCCGGACGATTTTCGTCGCGGATGCGTTCACGATAAAGCGCATACAGGCCGGACCCGACGATTACCAAAGCTCCTGTCACCATCATCTCGTCCGGCACCTCCCCGAACACCAGATAGCCGATGACAGTCGCCCAGATCAGCGCGGTGTAGCGAAGCGGCGCGACGGCTGAGATGTCGCCGACGCGTAACGCCATGATGATGCAGTTGTAGCCAATCGGCAGCAGAACCCCGGCAACGATCAGCAGCGCAAGCGTGCTCCCCGACATCGCTGACCAGCCGCCCAATGGCCCGAGCAGCAAGGCCCCGCAGGCTCCCACCGATACGGTCGTGAGCAGGGTGACGAACAGCGACGGAATATCCTTCGGGATACCCTTGGTCGCGAGATCGCGGATCGCGCAGAGGATCACCGAAGCCAACACCAGAAGCGAATATTGATTGAATCCCGCGAGACCGGGACGAACGATGATGAGGACGCCGATAAACCCGGCCGCTATGGCAAGCCAGCGCCGCCAGCCGACATGCTCGTTGAACGCCACCACGGCGCCCAGGGTGACGGCCAGCGGCAGCGCCTGAAAAATCGAATAGGTATTGGCCAGCGGCAGGTGCGTGATCGCGGCCAGAAACGTGATCGCGCCACCCACCTCGCATGCGATGCGCAAGGCGATAGGCTTGAGCAGGACCGTGCGGAGCGGCCGCATCGCGCCGCTATGAAACGCGAACGATGCAATCAGCACCATCGCGACCAGACTGCGCACCAGCATGACCTGCCCGAAATTGATTTCGGACGATACGAACTTGGTGATCGCGTCGTTCAGGGCAAAACATGCCGTGGCGATCACCATGAACACGTTGCCGCGAAGATTGGGAGAAAGGTTCACCGGAATTTTTCTTCGAAACCAATGCGCGGTATCGCACCGGGCGACACCAGGAGCGGGAGCCGTACGAATGATATCAACGGCATCGTTTGTGACTCGTCATGCCCGACCTTGTACCGGGTATCCACATCTTGGAGTCATAGCAGGTTCAAAGACGTAGATGGCCGGGACGCGCCCGGCCATGACGACGGAAAGGTCAGTGTCAACGGCCATTGGCATCACTTGCCGGTATGAGAATTCCACCGCGCAATTCGCGGTGAACAATAAAAACGAGGCGCGCTCCAAAATGGAAGCGCGCCTCGTTCCTGTTATCAGGTCGCGCCTGCCTTCTGCGCGTATTCCCAGGAGGCCTTCGACAGCGGCACGGTCCGCTTGGCGGATTCCATCGCCTTGGCGCTTGCCGCGGTGCCATCGCGAATCCGGCCCGCGATGCCCTGCGTGATGCCGGCGAGGCGGAACAGGTTGTAGGCAAAGTACCAGTTGAGGTCGGGCACCTTCTCGCCAGTGGCATTGCAATAGATCTGGGCGGCCTCATCCATGTCCGGAATATTGAGCGCCTTCAGGTCGGCGTTGGCGAGACCGGGCATGGTCCATTGCATCAGCAGATAGGTGAAGTCCGCCATGGGGTCGCCGAGCGTCGACAACTCCCAATCCAGCACCGCCTGCACGCGGGGTTCCGTGGCATGGAAGATCATGTTGTCGAGACGGTAGTCGCCGTGAACGATCGAGACGCGCTTCTGCTCGGGAATCGTGCGTGGCAGCCACTCGATCAGCTTCTCGACTTCGGGAATATGCTGGGTTTCGGAGGCGCGATACTGCTTGGTCCAGCGATCGACCTGACGCGCGAAATAATTTCCTGGCTTGCCGAAATCGCCAAGCCCGATCGCAGCCGGATCGTAGGTGTGCAATTTGGCCAGCGTCTCGATCTTGCTGGTGAAGATCTTGCGGCGCGCATCGGCGGATTGGCTGGGAAGCGTCGGATCCCAAAACACGCGCCCCTCTTCCATCGACATGATGTAGAACGCCGCGCCGATCACGCCGTCGTCGGTGCAGAGCGCATAAGCCTTCGCGACCGGAAAACCCTGCTTGCTGAGCGCCGCGATGACCTTGAACTCGCGATCGACCGCATGCGCTGATGGCAAAAGCTTGCCGAACGGCTTGCGCCGCATCACATAGGACCGGCCGGGCGTGTCCAGCCTGTAGGTCGGGTTCGATTGACCGCCCTTGAATTGCAGAACGGTCAGCGGCCCCTGATAGCCCTCGACATTGTCGCGAAGCCACGCATCGAGGCGGATTTCATCGACGCGATTATGTTCCTCGACGGGCTTGGTGCCCGAGAACTCTTCGTCTTTCCTGACGCCGTCGGCCACGTTGGCGCTCCCTCAACTATCTCGCGGAAGCGCCATCGCGGAACTTCCACTGGTGCGGCAGCTCGGACGTTCCCCAAACGCCGCAGCGCAAACATAAGGGAACGTCCGAGCTAAAGCCACACCAGCATGTTATTTTACGCTAGTGTTTCTTTGAAT
>JAFEFK010000628.1 GCA_018240625.1 Pseudomonadota bacterium | reverse complement strand
CCTCACCCGACGCCTACGGCGTCGACCTCTCCCCGGCGGGGAGCGGTGAAGAGGAAGCCATTCGATTTCATATTTAGATCGAATTAGATCAGATAATCTTCTGCGCCTTCAGCGCATCGATTTTCGCATCGTCGTAGCCGAGCTGTGACATCAGCACCTCGCGGGTGTCCTGCCCGAGCGTGGGCGGCGCGCGATAATCGGTCACCGGCGTGCCGGAGAAGGTGATCGGGTTGCGGATCAGCGACAGCGACGGCTCGAACGGATGCTCGACCTTCACTTCCATGCCGCGCTCGCGCACATGCGGATCGTCGAACACCTGCGCGAAGTCGTTGATCGGTCCTGACGGGACGCCGGCCTTCTCCAGTTCGTCCAGCCAATGCCGGACGGGCTGCTTCAGGAACTCACCGGCGAAAATCGCCATCAGTTCCTTGCCGTTGGCGACGCGATCGTTGTTCTTGACGTACCTTGGATTGGTCGCGAGGTCCGGCCGGCCGAGCACCGCGCAGGTGCGCGCGTATTGACCGTCGTTGCCGACCACCAGCATCAACTCGCCGTCCGTGCAACGGAACACGCCGGCCGGCATGCCGCCATTGCCCCAGGTGCCGCGCCGCGGCGGCACCTTCCTGTTCACCAAATAGATTTGCGCCCAATGCGACAGCGAGGCGATGACGGTATCGAGCAGGCAGACGTCGACGTGCTGCCCCTCGCCGCCCTTCGCCTTGCGATCGTAAAGCGCGGCAAGGATCCCGATCGATCCGTTCATGCCGGTCATGTAATCGACGATACTGGGCCCGACCTTCATCGGACCTTCGCCGGGCTCGCCGTCGAGATGACCCGTGACGCTCATCAGGCCGCCCATCGCCTGCAGGATGGCGTCGTAACCGGCGCGCGGCGCGTAGGGGCCGGTCTGGCCGAAGCCGGTCACCGAGCAATAGATGATGCCGGGATTGATGGCCTTGATCGAGCCGTAATCAAGCCCGTAGCGCTTGAGATCGCCGACCTTGAAGTTCTCCATCATGACGTCGGCGGTCTTCGCCAGTTCGCGCACGATCGCCTGCCCCTCCGGCTTGGACAGATCGACGGTGACCGACTTCTTGCCGCGGTTGGCACAGAGAAAGAACGAGTTGTTGTTGTTCTGCTTGCCCTCGGGATCGACCAGATACGGCGGCCCGAAGGCGCGGGCATCGTCGCCCCCTCCCGGCCGCTCGATCTTGATCACCTCGGCGCCGAGATCGGCCAGCATCTGCGACGCAATCGGCCCGGCGAGCACACGCGTCAGATCGACAATCCTGATGCCTGAGAGGGGCAAGGCCGGCATGAACATCTCCTCCTGAACAACGGCGCGCTGCTGCAGAAACCACCGTCGGATTACGCTTGCAGCGGATACACTATTTTTCAGCCGGAAGCACTACACTGAGCGCATGCGACGTCCGCGCTTAAGGAAACGGCGGCCAATCAGGCCCGCAGACGATCGATCCTTCAAACCTTCAAGCCGGCTCGCTTCAGATCGCGAAGCAGCTTTCGGACGAGATGGATATTGACGGTTTGAAGATGATGGTTATTGCCGAACTTGAAAGCATTGCGCTCGCTCACGATCAGGCCGCTGCTGCCTTCGGTCAGAAGACCACGCTTCTTGAGAGCATTCACACGTCTCCGGATGGTCTCCAAAGGCAGATTAAGAAAACGGGACAGGGCCGCCCGCGACACACCCCGTTTCATCTCGTCAGGCTCAACCGCGTGGATGCTGGCCAGACGCTTGTCCAGTTGTTCGTCCTTCATGATGTCGATCACATTTGCATTCAGCACGGCGTGAATGACGAGGAGATCGAGCGGGTCGAAGTCGTAGGTTCGAAACATCTCGCTGATCGAACACAGAATGTAAGAAAGCGAATGGCGCGATACCATCCGGATCATGTCCTCAGCTTTTTTCTGGGCCTTAGGCATATAGCGAACCTGCTGGGTAGTCGTCAGAACTGACTT
>JAFEFK010000627.1 GCA_018240625.1 Pseudomonadota bacterium | reverse complement strand
TGGTGGCAAAGCGTATGGGGCTCGAACTGCACGCGTTCACGGATCATGCCGCGTTCAATCGGCTCGGCCGGAAGCTGCGGCTGGCCGTCGGTCTTGCTGTTCTGGCGGCGACGCTCAGCGGCTGCGGGACGGGCGCGCTGTGGGACAAGTTCATGGCGAAGGACGAACAGACCTTCTCCGACCAGCCGGCAGACAAGCTCTATAACGAGGGCTTGTTCCTGATGAACAACAACCACGACCTCAAGGCGGCCACGAAGAAATTCGACGAGGTCGACCGCGAACACCCGTATTCGGAGTGGGCGCGAAAATCGCTGTTGATGTCGGCCTATGCCTCTTATCAGGCCGGCGATTACGACACCTGCATCGGCTCCGCTTCGCGCTACGTCACGCTGCATCCCGGCAGCGCCGATGCCGCCTACGCGCAATATCTGATCGCCGCTTCCAACTACGACCAGATTCCGGACGTCTCGCGCGACCAGGCCCGCACCGACAAGGCGATGGCCTCGCTCGAGGAGGTGATCCGCAAGTATCCGACCTCCGAATATGCCGGCGAAGCCAAGAAGAAGCTCGAGGGCGCGCGCGACCAGCTTGCCGGCAAGGAAATGTCGATCGGTCGCTATTACATGGACAAGCGCGACTACACCGGCGCCATCAACCGCTTCAAGACCGTCGTGACCCGTTATCAGACCACGCGGCATGTCGAGGAAGCGCTGGCGCGCTTGACCGAGGCCTATATGGCGATCGGAATCGTCAGCGAGGCGCAGACCGCCGCCGCGATCCTCGGCCACAACTTCCCGGACAGCCGGTGGTATCAGGACTCTTACCGTCTCGTGAAATCCGGCGGTCTCGAGCCGTCCGAGAACCAGGGCTCCTGGATGAGCAAGGCCTTCAAGAAGCTTGGGCTCGGTTAGTGGTCCGATTCCAACATTCGCATCCCGTTTCGGCAGGTATTTTTGCGAATGTCAGAATCGCAGGACCACTAGAGCCTTTCCGCTTCTGATGGAATCAGAAGCGGGACTCTATGTTTTTGATTTGACGCGTTTTCTTCACGCGAACCGGTAGCCACTTCGCTCGAAAACGCTCTA
>JAFEFK010000626.1 GCA_018240625.1 Pseudomonadota bacterium | reverse complement strand
GACGGCAAATTAGAGACTATCACCATCATGACGTGCCCCCTTCACCTCTCCCCGCCGGGGAGAGGTCGGCACGAAAGTGCCGGGTGAGGGGGCCGAATGGTGACATTGCCGTCGTACGCCCTCACCCCAACCCTCACCCCACGGGAGAGGGGGCTCGCTGTGTTCGATGATGCGCTTCCATCAAAATGGGAACCGCTCTAGCTTTCCACAGCCGCCGGCGGATCGAAGGCCTGGATCGGCGGCAGGTTGCCGGTGAAGCGCTCCACCTGAACCGTGGTGAGCTGGCCGCTACAACCCTGCGCGAGGCGCGAGGTGCCGGCGTCGCGGGTCAGCACGTTCGGGTTGCCGTGCACGCACAGCGGCTTGTCGTCCTCCGGGTCTTCCGGATCGTACCACGCGCCGGTCGGCAATTGCACCACGCCCTGCCGGATTTGCTCGGTCAGGACGACCGCGGCGAGGCAGGCGCCGCGCACGTTGAACAGCTTGACGATGTCGCCGTCCTTGATGCCGCGCGCCGCCGCGTCGACGGGATGCATGCGCGCCACTTCGCGGCCGCGATGCTTCATCGCCGCCGAATGTCCGCCGAAGTCGAACTGGCTGTGCAGCCGGGTCGCTGGCTGGTTGGCGACCAGTTGCAGCGGGTGTTCGCTGCTCACCACATCGGCCGGCGGCAGCCACGCCGGATGTCCGGGGCAGTCGTCGTAACCGAAGCGCGCGATGGTGTCCGAATGAATTTCGATTCTGCCGCTCGGCGTCGGCAGCGGGCGGCCCTCGGGATCGTCGCGGAAGGCGCGGATGATGCCGCCGTCGTGCGGCAGTTGCGGCAACTTGAGTTCGCCGCGCCGCCAGAATTCGTCGAAATCCGGCGCGTCGAGCCCCTTGGCGGCCAGCGCGTCCTGCGTCGTCTTGTAGAGGTGGCGCAGCCATTGCGCGCTGGTGCGGCCTTCCGTGAAGGCCTCGCCGTGCCCGGCGCGCGCGGCGAGGTCCGCGAAGATCGCGTAATCGTCGCGTGCCTGCCCGTGCGGCTCCGCCAGCTTGTGCATGGCGACCATCAGGGGATCGGTCGGTGCGCCGCCGATGTCGTCGCGCTCCAGCGTCATCGTGCACGGCAGCACGATGTCGGCATGGCGGGCGGTCGCGGTCCAGCCGATCTCGTGCACCACCAGCGTGTCGAGCTGCGCGAACGCATGACGCAGCCGGTTGAGGTCCTGATGATGATGGAACGGATTGCCGCCGGCCCAGTACACCAGCTTGATCTCGGGATAGGTCAGGCGCTCGCCGTTGTAGTCGAACGGCGCGCCGGGATTGAGCAGCATGTCGGCGATGCGCGCCACCGGGATGAAGTCCTTCACCGGATTCTTGCCTTGCGGAAATGCCGCGATCGGAACCGCATTCATGCGGCGGCCGTAATTGGCGATGGCGCCGAGCGCGTAGTTGTAGCCGCCGCCGGGCAGGCCGAACTGGCCGAGCATCGCGGCGAGCACCGCGCCCATCCACACCGGCTGCTCGCCATGCTCCGCGCGCTGCAGCGAATGCGACACCACGACCAGCACGCGCTTGCCGGGCAGCCGCCGCGCCAGCGCTTCGATCTCGTCCGCCGAGATGCCGGCGATCTCAGCCGCCCATGCGGCACTCTTGGGCTGGCCGTCGCTGCGGCCCATCAGATAATCCTCGAACACCGGCCAACCCGTACAGTGGGTGGCGAGGAAATCGCGGTCGTGCGTGCCGTCTGCGACCAGCGTATGCGCGAGCGCGAGCATTAGTGCCGTGTCCGTGCCGGGACGGATCGGCAGCCATTCGTCGTTCACCTCGTCCGGAAGATCGGTCTGCAACGGGCTGATGAGCACGAACTGCGCGCCGCGCTTGCTGGCGGCGACCATGTCCGGATGTTCGGTGTGGCGGCTGATGCCGCCGGCGGCGATGCGCGAGTTCTTCGTCGCCATGCCGCCGAAGGCGAGCACGATGTCGGTGTGCGCAACGATCTCGTCCCAGCTCACGTTGCGCCGAGAGACGTCGTCGTAGCCGCCGAGGATATGCGGCAGGATCACCATCGACGCGCCCGCGCTGTAGCTATTGACCGAACGCACATAGCCGCCCATCGCGATATTGAGGAAGCGATGCATCTGGCTTTGCGCGTGGTTGAAGCGTCCGGCGCTGGCCCAGCCGTAGGAGCCGCCGAAGATCGCGCGCGGACCGTGGCTATCGCGCACGCGCACGAGTTCCTTGGCGAGCAGGTCGAGCACCTCGTCCCATTCCATCGGCACGAATTCGTCGCGGCCGCGCCGGGAATCCTTGCCGGGGCCGCGCTCCAGCCAGCCGCGCCGCACCATCGGCTGCGTGACGCGCGCCTTGTGGGCGAGCGCTTCGGGAAAATTGTCGAGGATCGGATTCGGATCGGGATCGTTGGGGTGCGGACGCACCACCAGTCTGTCCTTCACCCATTGTCCGGTGAAGGCGCCCCAGTGCGAGCTATGCGGCCTGGCCGGTGTGTCCGCTGTAGTGTCCGTCATGGCCAGCGATCCCGTTATTGATCTCGATTGAGCAAATCAGAGTGACCGGAGCCGTCATCCTGAGGTGCGGCATGCGTAGCATGACGCCTCGAAGGGTGACATCCCGCAATCATCTTTTCGAGGCTCGCGAACTTACGTTGCTCGCACCTCAGGATGACGGTCCCGCTTCAATCCGTCTCAATGCTTCTTCCCATATAGGATCGGAACCGCTGAATCCACGACCACTTCGATCAGATTCGTTCCAGAGCCCGCGAATGCCCGCGTCAAAGCGGGCGCAAGTTCCGCCGATGTGCTGACGCGCACGGCGTTGCAGCCCATGCCTTCCGCGAGCTTGACGAAATCGAGGCCGGGCAGGTCGAGGCCGGGAACTTTCCGCACCTGCATCACCTTGCTGAACGAGCGCATCGCGCCGTAGCCGGAATTGTTGATGACCACGACCGTCAGCGGCAGCTTGCGCTGGGCTGCGGTCCACAGCGCCTGAATCGAATACATCGCCGAGCCGTCGCCGATCAGGCAGACGGTGCGGCGCTTGGGGTTGGCGAGCGCGATGCCGACGGAAGCCGGCAGCGCGTGGCCCAAGCCACCGCTCGCCATGGTGTAAAAACTGTCCTGGCCCGGCATCGGCAGGAAGGCCTGCATGGTCGGGCGGTGTGAGGGCGCTTCCTCGACCAGCGCCGCATTGCGCGGCATCGTCTCCGACAGCGCGTGCATCAGATAGCCCGCCGGAATCGGATCGGCGGGTTTCGGTGGCGGCGGCAGCGTCCGGCCGGCCGGCGCGGCGCGTTTGGTGTCCGGCAGCAGCTCAAGCAATTTCGCCAGCGCCGGCTTCATGGTCGCGATAATGCTGGTGCCGACGGGTGTGACGGCCGCTGCACCGGCATCGTCGGTGATCTGGAAGATCGTGGTGTCGCCGTCAAAAATTGCGGCGTGGCCTTCGACATGGAAAGTGAATACCGGCGCGCCGATAACGACGACAAGATCATGCGCGCGCAGCGCGTCGGAAAGTTGTGCGGGCGAGGCGTGCAGAAAACCTGCGAACTGCGGATGCTTTTCCGGGAAGCTGCATCTCGCCGAGAACGGACTGACCCACACGGCGGCTTTTGCGCGTTCGGCGACCTGCACCATCAGGTCGACCGCGCCGGCGCGGTCGACGCCGGGGCCGACCACGAGCGCCGGGTTCTTGCAGGCCGACAAGGCCGCGACCAGCGCTTGCATCGCGCCACTATCGGGGCCGATTTCGCGGCTGACCGCGCGCGCCGCGACGGGCTGCGCCGGATGGGTCCAGTCGTCGATCGGTACCGACACGAAGGTCGGGCCGCAGGGCGGCTGCATGGCGACGTAATAAGCGCGTGCGATCGCGGCCGGCACGTCCTCGGCGCGCGCCGGCTCGACGCTGAATTTCACGTAAGGCCGCGGGAATTCCGAGGCGCGCTCGGCGTAAAGAAACGCCTGCAGCGGCAAAATGCTGCGCGCCTGCTGGCCGGCGGTGATGACGAGCGGCGTCTGGTTGCGGTGCGCGGTGTAGATGTT
>JAFEFK010000625.1 GCA_018240625.1 Pseudomonadota bacterium | reverse complement strand
GCCTTTTGAGGTGAAACGGATGCCGCTGCCGTGATTAACGGTAGCGTCAATGAGCCGCGCCCTCGTCTATTTGAGGAGGCTTAAGTCCTTGTTTTTGCCACCCCCTGCGCCTAGTTTCAGGACAGCTTAGGCCGGAATACCGGCCGCGTATTTGGAGGGTTGCAGGATGGGTTCATTGAGCATTTGGCACTGGATCGTCGTGATCGCAGTTGTCCTGCTGCTGTTCGGCCGTGGCAAGATTTCCGACCTGATGGGAGATGTCGCACAAGGCATAAAGGCCTTCAAGAAAGGCATGCAGGACGACGAGAAGACTGCCGACAAGCCGGAGCCCGTGAAGAGCATCGATCACAACGCGCCGGCGACAGGTACGGCACGATCCGACGTTGGCAGCAAGGCGGTCTGACGCGGCGCCCTGCGGTTGCGACTCTGTTGCGGCGAACCCAAGGCAGATCGCACCAAGGCAGGTTGTTGCGGCGGATGCGTTGATCTTGCGGGCGGTCTGCGGCAAGACCGGGTGAGCGGGATGCGACCGGCCGGGGACGGCGCAAGAATCTGACGCAAGTCTCGCGCGAGCGGAATTTCTTATGTTCAACATCGGGTCAAGTGAACTGATCCTCATCGCGGTTGTCGCGCTGATCGCCATCGGCCCGAAGGAGTTGCCGGGCGTGCTGCGCATGGTCGGGCAATGGATGGGCAAGGCGCGCAAGATGGCTGGCGAATTTCAGGGCCAGTTCAACGAGGCCATGCGCGAAGCCGAAATGGCCGACCTGAAAAAATCCTTCGACGAAGTGCGCGAGGCTACAAGCGGCCTCAGCGGCGCCAACCTGATGACGAAGTTGACCAACAGTCTCGGCGAGCCGCCGAAACTCGAGGATCTCGACAAGCCCCTGGCCGATACACCCGCGGCGTTGGCAGGCGATCCGCAGGCCGCGCCGACGCCGGTGGAGGCACCTATCCCGCAAACCTTTACCGAAGCGGACGCGCATGCAGCGGCGAACGAGCCGCTGGCGATCACCCGCGAATTCCACAACGCTGCATCGAATGACCTGGCACCGGCGGCCGTAACGCCGCATGAGACGCCAAGCCGTGAAGCGCAGGGCGACGCCGTGAAGGACGCCAAAGCGTCATGAGCGTCGACGAGATCGAGGCCAGCAAAGCCCCCTTGATGGATCACCTGATCGAGCTGCGCTCGCGGCTTATCAAGGCGCTGCTCGGC
>JAFEFK010000624.1 GCA_018240625.1 Pseudomonadota bacterium | reverse complement strand
TTCTGCAGATCGCAGAATATGGTTACAAGGGATTCGACGAACGATCCGTCCCGTTTTCTACTCGACACGCACCAGGGCCGGATGACGCGTAACATGTTAGATCGGGGATTGGCAGAAATGCCGTCACAGGATCGCTCGTCTCGCGTGGACGTGCGGGCCGATGGCGGTGACTGTTCCGGTCCAGACCGGCACCGAGAGTCAATGGCAAGGAATACGCCGATTCCAGTTCCGAGTTCGCGCGGTGACCACGTCGGGCAGCAGGACGATGCTGACTGGGATCAGGAGCACGACGAGGTTGCCGTCCGCCGCGCACGGCGGCTGTTATCGCGCTCCGATTCGGGATTCCACAGGCTTGGTGACCGGCTCGGGAAGTTTAAAGCGTGGCTGGCCGGCGAACGTTGGGTCAAACGGCTAGCGATCACCGTCTTTGTCTTGATGGCGATATTCGCCGGCGGGTTTGGTGCGCTCTGGTGGCGTCTCGGCGCCGGTCCCGTCAATCTCGACATGGCGACGCCGTGGCTCGCCGCTGCGATCGAGGAAAACATCGGGCACGACAACACCGTGGAAATCGGCGGCACGCAGATTGAACGCGCCGGTAGAATTCGCATTGCAGTTCGCATCCGTGATGTCGTTGTCCGTGACCGCGATCATGCGATTGTCGCGAGCGCGCCGAAGGCCGAGGTGAGGCTATCGGGCATGGCGCTGCTGACCGGGCGGCTGCGTGCCGAAAGTCTCAATCTGGTCGATGCTGAACTTGCAGTTCGGATTACACCCGACGGTCAGGTCACGGTTTCGGCCGGTGATAACGCCAAACCGATTGCGACGGGTATGGCGTCACCGGTGCGACCCGGCTCGCCGCGGCCGTCCGCTGCCGTGCCTTCCGAGACTTCACCATCCGCTCAATCGACGCCGCAGTTGCGCGGTCCTCAGACCGGTGTCGCGCCTGCGATCTCCGATAGCCGGAACAATGTCAGCGGTCTGTTGGCGGGGCTGGATTGGCTCGACAGCCTGAGCCTGACAGGGCTCGACGGTCAAAACCTCAACGAGATCGGCTTGAAAAATGG
>JAFEFK010000623.1 GCA_018240625.1 Pseudomonadota bacterium | reverse complement strand
CTGGATCTACGCCTACGACGCCCGCGAGATCGGCGCCGAGTTGCCCCCCAAGAGATTGGGACCGTGGGACTTCCGCCGGGCCGCCAAGGCCAGCTACGCCACGATGACCGGCCAGCTCTGGAAGCCGGCGGCTTCCGCCAAGGATCCACGCTCGGTCACGCGCGAAGAGGTCGCCCTGCACAAAACGCGAGACGACTGCTGGGTCATCATCTCGGGGAAAGTTTACGACATCACCGAGTGGGCACCCCATCACCCCGGCGGCGCCGGGATCGCGCGAATGTACGCCGGCAAGGAAGCCACCGCCGAATTTGGCGACTATCACAGTGCGGAAGCCGTGGCGCACATGGCGCATTTCTGCATCGGCGATCTCGTCGAAACGCCATCTGCTTTGTCGTGACGGGATACGCTGACTGGCCGGCATTTCCAGTGCGGCGCATCGTGCGGCGCCGACTACGCCCGCTGGCCGCTGAGCCGTGACGAGCCCCTCCGGCGCCATCGACCGCCTCGGCGGGGTGCGGCAGCTGCGGCTTACTGGCCCATCGCATCGATCTGATCGAGAAACGCCTTCACCGTGTGTACGACGCCAGTGTTCGTTGCCTCATATCCAGGCAGAGCGGCGACAGCGCTGTGGAATTCCTCGCCCTTCATCAGGTCGAGCACGCGCCGCATCGATTCGGTCTCTAAAAAAGAATGACGGCAGACAAAAACGTAGTCCTCGGTGAGAAGACGTATGAAATCCAGTCCGAATTGCCGGGCGGCGGCTTCGACGCCGAAGCTGACATCCGCCATTCCGCTCGCCACATAGGCAGCGACCGCGGCGTGGGTGAATTCGATCTGCTGGGCGCCATTGATATTTGCCTCATCAATGCCGTGCAGCGCCAGAAGCTGATCGAACAGGAGGCGCGTGCCGGAATCGTGATCGCGATTGACGAAACGAGCGTTCTTGTTGGCGATATCTTCGAGCGAACGGATTTCCAGCCGGTTGCCCCGTTTGACCATGAGTCCCATCTCGCGCGTGACGAAGGTGATCACGCGATGCTGGCGGGGATCGAGCCATTCCCTGCAGGCCTGGATCGCCTGTGCGCGCAACTCGCCGCGCGGCAGGTGAACTCCGGACAGATCGCACGCGTCTTGCGCAAGCGAGGCCAGCGCATGTTGATTGCTGACATAGCGCAGATCGACGCCGATACCTGGTTCGCGGTCGAGCAGTTCGCGCAACTTCGACACGGCAAATCCGTGGCTCGCGTGAACGCGAATGACCGAAGGACGCTGTTGCAGGAAAGGCTTGATCTCGGTTGCGAGCTCTTGCGCGAGATTTTCGAGCAGTGGGCCAAGCCGTGCCTGCATGCGTTCGCCGGCCCAAACCAGTTTCTCGCCGAAAGGTGTGAGACTCGAGCCCCTGCCTCGGCGGGTCTCAACCAGCGGCACTCCGAAAAATCCGGTCCAGTGCCCGATCAGATTCCAGACGTGACGATAGGAGAGGCGAGCGTCGTTGGCCGCACTGGTGATCTTGCCGGTTTTGCGGATTTCATTGAGTACGCTCAACATGACGACGACGCTTTGGGGGCTGTCCACCTTATGAAATCGCCAGACCGTTTCGATCTCGATATGCAGCATTGCGTTACTCGCTTTATGAAATACAATTCATATTAAGAGAGAGATAGGTAAAACATATCATATTTACTGCGGGAAATTCCTCCCTACGTTGAATAATAACATGGGGAGTAAATATGATGTCTGTTGCATATGACTTGGCTCCTGATCGTCGTCCCGAAACGGCAGCCGACAATTTCCTCCGAAAGCAGCAGCAGCTCCTGATCGACGGCCGACGCGTTGCTTCGTCGTCCGGGCGGACGTTTCGCTCGATCAATCCTGCGACCGAGGAAGTCATTGCCACCATCGCCGAAGGCGACGAGAGGGATGTCGACCTTGCCGTCGCGGCAGCACGCCGTACCTTCGAGGGGCCATGGCGCAGCATGCGGGCTGCGGAACGCGGTCAGATCCTGCTGAAATGGGCCGAACTGCTGAAGCAGCACGCCGACGAAATCGCCGAGATCGAAAGTCTCGATGCCGGCAAGCCGATCGCCGCCGTCCTGCGTCAGGATCTTCCCGCAGCGATCGACACGCTGATTTATTACGCCGGCTGGGCTGATAAAATTAGCGGCGATGTCGTCTCGACGCGCAGCGACGCGCTCACCTATACCGTGCGCGAACCCGTTGGCGTAGTGGCAGCCATCGTGCCGTGGAATTTCCCGCTGATGATCGGGATGTGGAAGCTTGCGCCGGCGCTGGCGTGCGGCTGCACCGTCGTCATGAAACCCGCCGAGCTGACTTCGCTGTCGGCGCTCCGTATCGGCCAACTAGCGCTCGAAGCCGGCTTGCCTCCCGGCGTGCTCAATATCGTTCCCGGACCGGGCCGCGTCGTCGGCGATGCGCTGGTCAATCATCCCGACGTGGACAAGGTGACGTTTACGGGATCGCCGGGTGTCGGCCGCGGCATCATGAAGGGCGCCGCGGGCAACTTCAAACGCGTCTCGCTCGAGCTCGGCGGCAAGTCCGCCAACGTGATTTTCGACGACGCCAATCTCGATGCGGCTACCAAGGCCGCTGCCGCGGGGATTTTTTTCAACGCGGGCCAGGTCTGCTCGGCTGGTTCTCGCGTTCTGGTTCAGGAAAAGGTCTACGACGAGGTGGTCGACCGCCTGGTTGCGCGCGCCAAGTCACTGCGGATCGGCGACCCGCTCGATCGCGCCACGAGCCTCGGCCCGGTGATTTCCGAAAAGCAGATGCGATCGATCCTCGACTATGTCGAGGTCGGGCAGAAGGAAGGCGCCTCGCTCGTCACGGGCGGCGAGAGGGTTGGCAAGCAGGGCTATTTCATCAGCCCCGCCGTATTCGCCAACGTCAAGCATGAGATGCGGATTTCGCAGGAAGAGATTTTCGGACCGGTGGTCAGCGTCATCAAGTTCAAGGACGAGGCTGATGCGCTGCAAAAGGCCAACGGCACAGCTTACAGTCTGGCAGCCGGCGTCTGGAGCCGCGACATGGGACGCGTCCAACGTTTCGCGAGCCGCGCGCGTGCCGGCACGGTGTGGATCAACACGTACGGCTATACCGATGTGCGGCTGCCATGGGGCGGCGAACGCGACTCGGGGCTCGGCCGCGAGCACGGCACGGCCGCGATCGACAACTTCACCGAGCCGAAGGCGGTCTGGATGAACCTGAACGTTTAAGCGGCTCGGGGTGGATTTGCGAAAGTTCTTCTACCCCGCGCCGGCGCCCGACGGAGGCGTGTACGCCCACGCGACTTGGGCACGCGCGTCCTCAGTACCTTCGGGCTCGTGCCACTAGGTCGGCGAGCTGTTCCAGACAGTTCAGTAAGGCCGCCGGGGCGATTGCTCAGACCTGCCGTTCGACCAGCTTCATCTTCAGTTCGGCAATGGCCTCGGCGGGATTCAATCCCTTCGGGCATGCCTTGGTGCAATTCATGATGGTGTGGCAGCGATACAGCCGGAACGGGTCCTCGAGATTGTCGAGGCGTTCGCCGGTCGCTTCGTCGCGGGAGTCGCTGACCCACCGGTTGGCCTGCAGCAACGCGGCGGGACCGAGGTAGCGATCGCTGTTCCACCAGTAGCTCGGGCAGGAGGTCGAGCAGCAGGCGCACAGGATGCACTCGTAGAGGCCGTCGAGCTTTTCGCGATCCTCATGGCTCTGACGCCATTCCTTCTGCGGCGTCGGCGTGATCGTCTTCAGCCACGGCTCGATCGAGGCGTACTGCGCATAGAAATTGGTCAGATCGGGAACGAGATCCTTCACCACAGGCTGGTGCGGCAGCGGGTTGATCTTCACCGCGCCGCCGCTTGCCACGTCGTGCATCGATTTGGTGCAGGCCAGCGTGTTCTGGCCGTCGATGTTCATGGCGCAGGAGCCGCAGACGCCTTCGCGGCAGGAGCGGCGGAAGGTCAGCGTCGGGTCGATATGGTTCTTGATCCAGATCAGGCCGTCCAGCACCATCGGGCCGCAATCGTTGGTATCGACATGGTAGGTGTCGATGCTCGGATTTTTGCCGTCGTCGGGATTCCAGCGGTAGATACGGAATTCGCGCGTCTCGGTCGCGCCCGCCGGTTTCGGCCATGCCTTGCCGCCGGTGATCTTAGAGTTTTTCGGAAGCGCGAATTCAACCATCGGTCCGTCCTATCCCTTCGTCATTCCGGGATGCGCTCCGGTCGGCAACAGCCGATCGGACGCAGACCCGGAATCCATATTCCCGCCGTGGCTCTGGATTCCGGGTTCGCTCGCTTTGCTCGCGCCCCGGAATGACGGGTCATGATACGTTGCTCGTCCTCAATACACCCGCGCTTTCGGCGGAATGTACTGAACGTCGTTGGTCATCGTGTAGTCGTGCACCGGACGATAATCGATGGTGGACGCCCCGCTGCCGTTGATCCACGACAGCGTGTGCTTCATCCAGTTCTTGTCGTCGCGGTCGGCAAAATCCTCGCGCGCATGGGCGCCGCGGCTCTCGGTTCGGTTGGATGCGGAGTCCATGGTGACAACCGCCTGCACGATCAGGTTGTCGAATTCCAGCGTCTCGACCAGATCGGAATTCCACACCAGCGAACGGTCGGTCACGGCGATGTCGCCGATGCCGCCATAAACCTTGTGGATCAATTCCTGGCCTTCGTGCAGGACGTCGCCGGTGCGGAACACCGCGCAGTTGGTCTGCATCACGTGCTGCATGTTCTCGCGCAGCTTGGCGGTCGGCGTGCCGCCGGAGGCATGACGATATTTGTCGAGGCGGCCCAGCCCCATCTCGCTGGAGTTCGCCGGCAGGTCCGGCTGCTTGGCGTTCGGTGTCAGCTTCTCCGCGCAGCGCAGGGCGGCGGCGCGGCCGAACACCACAAGGTCGATCAGCGAGTTGGAGCCGAGCCGATTGGCGCCGTGCACGGAGACGCAGGCCGCTTCGCCCACCGCCATCAAGCCCGGCACGATGGCATTGTCGTCGCCGTCTTTCTTGGTGACGACCTCGCCGTGGAAATTAGTCGGGATGCCGCCCATGTTGTAGTGGACGGTCGGCACGATCGGGATCGGCTCGCGCGTCACATCGACGCCGGCGAAAATCTTCACCGATTCGGAGATGCCCGGCAGCCGTTCGTGCAGCACCTTCGGATCGAGATGATCGAGGTGCAAAAAGATATGATCCTTCTTCTTGCCGACGCCGCGGCCTTCGCGAATCTCGATCGTCATCGCGCGCGAAACCACGTCGCGCGAGGCGAGATCCTTGGCGGAAGGCGCATAGCGCTCCATGAAGCGCTCGCCTTCGGAGTTGACGAGATAGCCGCCTTCGCCGCGCGCGCCTTCGGTGACGAGACAGCCCGAGCCGTAAATCCCGGTCGGATGAAACTGGACGAACTCCATGTCCTGCAGCGGCAGGCCGGTGCGCAGCACCATGCCGCCGCCGTCGCCGGTGCAGGTGTGCGCCGAGGTGCAGGAGGCGTAAGCGCGACCGTAGCCGCCGGTGGCCAGAATAGTTGTCTGGGCGCGGAAGCGATGCAGCGTGCCGTCGTCGAGTTTGAGCGCGATCACGCCGCGGCAGACGCCTTGATCGTCCATAATGAGGTCGATGGCAAAGAACTCGATGAAGAATTCCGCGGCGTGACGCAGCGCCTGGCCGTACATCGTGTGCAGCATGGCGTGGCCGGTGCGGTCGGCGGCGGCGCAGGTACGCTGCGCCTGGCCCTTGCCGTAGTCCAGCGTCATGCCGCCGAACGGGCGCTGATAGATCTTGCCGTCCTCGGTACGCGAGAACGGCACGCCCCAATGCTCCAGCTCGTAGACCGCGTCAGGTGCGTTGCGCACCATGTATTCGATGGAATCCTGGTCGCCGAGCCAGTCCGATCCCTTGACGGTATCGTACATGTGCCAGCGCCAGTCGTCCTTGTGCATATTGCCGAGCGAGGCCGAGATGCCGCCTTGCGCTGCGACGGTATGGGAACGGGTCGGAAACACCTTTGTGATGCAGGCGGTGCGCAGGCCCGCTTCGCCGCAGCCGACGACCGCGCGTAGTCCGGCGCCGCCTGCGCCGACGACGACGACGTCATAGGTATGGTCTTCGATGGGATAGGCTTGGCCGTTCGTGGCGGGAGCCGCGCTGCCGTTTGCGCCATTGCCGATTGCGGCCATGGACTACACTCCAGATGATAGTTTGAATATGGCGTAAGCCGCGGCCAGCGCCACTGCGACGGAAAAGAAGTTGTTGGCCATGATCGACACCAGCTTCAGCTTTTCGTCGTGCACATAGTCCTCGATCACGACCTGCATGCCGATCTTCATGTGCCAGATGCTGGCAGCGATGAACATCAACATGAGAATGGCGATCAGCGGCGAACCGAGGATTTGCGCGGCGCCGGCCTGATTGCGGCCGAGCATCATCGTCACGATCAGGATCATCGGCACGATCAGCAGGATCATCGCGACCGCTGTCAGGCGCTGCCGCCAGAAATCCTTGGTGCCGGAATGGGACGAGCCGAGATAGCGAACGCGGCTAAGCGGCGTCCGCATCGACTTCGGACCCGGTGACGGCTGTGCGCTCATCGTCCGCCTCCGATCGCGTAAGCGGCGATCCATAGCAGGACCGTGAGCAAAATGCCGCCGATCAAGGCTGCCCACGTCAGCCATTCGCGCTCGGCCGGCTTGAATCCGTAGCCAAGATCCCAGACGAGGTGGCGGACGCCGCTCAGCATGTGATGCATCAGCGCCCACGTGTAGCCGAACGCGATCAGGCGGCCGATCCAGCTTGCGGTGAACGACTGCACGACACCGTAGGCGGCGGGCCCCGAGGAGGCGGCGATCAGCCACCAAACCATCAGCAGCGTTCCGAAGTAGAGCGCCATGCCGGTTGCGCGGTGGACGATGGAGAGCGCCATCGTCAGGGTCCAGCGATAGGTCTGTAAATGCGGCGAAAGCGGACGTTCGATCCTGGCGGTCATCGATGCTTTGGCAGGTTGCGGGCGCGTGGCGCAGCCCAGTGGGTATCGCGATAGATCAATTCTATTTACGGAGTCGAAACAGCCTGCGCAACGATCAATTCGCTATTTGCGAATGCTGGTTCAGAACTACGGAGGAGTCCTGCTGTGAAGCATTGCTGTAATGACTATTGACGATGGAACGTCGCTGGTAGTTGGTATACCTGAAGCACGATTCATGAACACCCGAGCGAATCATGCCGGGCGATTGCGGGGGGCCGGAATGGGTGCTGGGTCGAACGTGTCCGAGCTTGTTGAGCTTGCCCTGCTGCTTGTCGCTGTCGGCGCTCTCTCGGGCTTTCTGGCCGGCGTTTTCGGCATCGGTGGCGGAGCGATTCTCGTCCCGGTATTTTACGAGTGCTTCCGTATCGCCGGTGTTCCGCTCGAGGTCCGCATGCCTCTGTGCATCGGCACATCGCTGGCCGTCATCATCCCGACCTCGATCCGTTCGTATCGGGCCCACCGGGCGCGGGGTGCAGTGGATATGGAGGTCCTGCGCAAATGGCTGGTGCCTATTCTGACCGGTGTCATCCTCGGCAGCCTGATTGCGCGCTACGCACCGGAGCGTCTGTTCAAGATCGTTTTCGTCGCCGTGGCGTGGTCCGCGGCCGCGCGGTTGCTGCTGGCGCGCGAAAGCTGGAAATTCGGCGACGACCTGCCGGGCGGTCCCTTGATGAAGATCTACGGCTTTTTTGTAGGACTCTTGTCGACCCTGATGGGGATCGGCGGCGGACTGTTCTCGAATCTGCTGATGACATTCTACGGCCGGCCGATTCACCAGGCGGTCGCGACGTCATCGGCGCTCGCGGTGCTGATCTCGATTCCCGGCGCGCTCGGCTACATCTACGCCGGTTGGCCGGCGGCCGCGCGTTATCCCGACGTCGTCGCGCTGCAACTGCCGTTTGCGCTCGGTTACGTGTCGCTGATCGGTGCAATTCTGGTGATGCCGACCAGTCTTCTTGTTGCGCCGCTCGGTGTCAGGGTCGCGCATGCGATGTCGAAGCGCATGCTCGAGGTCGCGTTCGGATGCTATCTGCTCATTGTCGGCAGCCGCTTCGTCATAAGCCTGCTGTAGTGTGCGCTCTGTGCTTCGCCGGTAAGGCGTCCGCACACATCGCATTTGCAATCATACGGGCATCGGCCTCACCAATCTCGAACAGCCCGAAGCGAAACTGATAACCCCAGCTACTGCGGCCCTTTGTGAAAGCGAGTTTGTCCAGCAACGGCTCTATCGGCGTGGCTTGAGCAGGCAGCCATTCAACCGCCCGGCGGAACGGCGTGAACCCTCCGCCCATGTCGGTCTGGTACGGCTCTCCAGAGGCGACCTTGCCGAGAGCCGTAAAAGCTTGCAGCTT
>JAFEFK010000622.1 GCA_018240625.1 Pseudomonadota bacterium | reverse complement strand
TCTCGAAGCCGTTTTCGCGGGATGAACTCTTCGCGATTTTGTCGGATTGGCAGAGCGGCGGCGAAAGGTGATGCGGAATTCGAGCGCGGTGCTGTTCAGTCCGCGCTCGAATTAACTCGGCGCAAGAAGGAGAGTGAAATCAAATGCCACGCGCGCGACGCGGGTGTGGCATTCAGTGGAAGCCGGATGCGAACACAACGCTGTCATTGCGGGTCTACAACCTGTTCGATACGGTCTATGCGACCTCCGGCACGACAACCCAATGGCTCCTCGGCATGCCGCGCACCGTGATGCTCTCGCTCAACGAGAGGTTCTGAGGATGCGGCGGGCGTTGGTCCGGAGGTTGCGGCGGTGGCTGTATATCGGCCACCGCTGGATCGGCATTGCCACGTGTCTCCTGTTCGCGATGTGGTTCGTGTCAGGCATTGTTATGACGTACGTGGCGTTCCCGCATCTTACCGCGCAGGAACGCGTCGCGGCGCTGCCGGATCTCGACTGGAGCAAGGTCGCGGTGACGCCCGACCGAGCACTGGCGACCGCCGGTCTGAAAAGTTATCCGCGTGAGTTTCGTCTCGATATGCTGAATGACGAGCCGGTGTATCGCGTTCTCGGCTGGGATGGCGCGCGGCGCGTGGTATCGGCGCGCGACGGCAGGATCATCGATCGCATCGCGCAGGACGAGGCGCTGGCTGTGGCGCGGCGCTATCCTGCGGCGGGGGACGTGCGCATGATCGGGACGGTCGATCGCGATCAATGGAGCGTCACGGCGCGGTTCGATCCGTTGCGGCCGCTGTTTTTGATCGCGCTCGGTGACGCTGCCGGAACGCAGCTTTACGTTTCGGAGAAAAGCGGCGAGATCGTGCTGGATACGACGCGCACGGAGCGCGTCTGGAACTGGCTCGGCTCGATTCCGCACTGGATCTACCCCACGATCCTGCGCAAGGACGGGCCGCTCTGGCGCGAGGTGGTGCTCTGGATTTCCGGCGTCTGCATGGTCTTGGCTGTCAGCGGGATCTGGATCGGCATCCTGCGGGTCCGGTTGCGGCGGCGTTATTGGCGCAACTCCATTTCGCCCTATCGCGGTTGGATGGCATGGCATCACGTCACCGGATTTTTTGCCGGTGTGTTCGTCCTCACCTGGATGTTCAGCGGCTGGCTGTCGCTCAATCCCGGCGGATTCTTCGCGGGTCGCGGTGCGTCGCGCGAGATGACGCAACGCTACGCGGGACATGCGACGCCCGATATCGTTGCCGAGTTCGACGGGCGCCCGCTGGCCCCGCTGGTGGAGGCGCGGTTCGTTTGGCTCGGCGGGCGGCCGCTGATGATCGGCATGGATCGCGCGAACATGCCGCGCGTCTTTGATGCTGTCTCAGGTGCCTCCTTGACGCTCGACGACAAGCAAATCTTCGCGGCGGCGCGGCATCTCATGCCTGAGGCCGAGATGACGATGCGGCGCCGGCTTACCTCGGAGGATGCCTACTGGTACTCGCATCATGAAAACCGCGTGTTGCCGGTGCTGCGCGCCGGATTCAACGACGACGTGCAAAGCTGGTTTCATATCGATCCCCGCACTGGAGACATTCTTGGCCGCAGCGATACCAGCCGGCGGACCTATCGCTGGCTGTTCAATGCCCTGCACAGCCTGGATTTCCATGCGTTGATCGCGCATCGGCCGGCATGGGACATCGTGGTGTGGCTGCTGTCGCTGCTCGGGCTCGTCATTTCGACGAGCGGCATTGTGATCGGCTGGCGGCGGTTGATGCGGTAAAATCAAAGTCCGGCTGTGGCGCGGAGCTGGACGCCGGCATTTTGCAAATGTTGCGGCATGCTCATCAACAGCCACTTGCGGTCGGTGACCGCATTGTGAAATTGCTCGAGCGCGATGTTGAAGGCAATCAGCGAACCTTCTTCAACGGCGCCACTCTCGAATGCGTTCAGCGTCTCGCGCAGAACGGCATCGGCCTCGGCCTGCATCTGGTCCAGCTCTTCGGTCGAATCGCTCTGCCGCGCACTTGCAATCATATCGAGCAGGCGGTCGCGCTGCGTCGCGTTGCCGACCCGTTCGTCTTTCTTCAGATAGCTCGCGAACCAGGCGCCGGCAGAACCCATCGCCGACATCGCCATCAAGGCCCACCAGATGTAATCGCTGTAGCGATCGAGAAAGGTCTTCTCCTCGCCGTCGACATAGGCGGCGGCCCCGGGATGAACGGGAATGACGGCGTCCTTGTCGGTATCGGGCGTTTCGATTTTCGCGGCCAGCGGGAAATCCGACATCACCTGCTGCCGGATCGCAAACAGCTGGCGGGTGAACGCGGCGACGGTGGTATCCGACAGGCCTCTGCGCGCGACGATGTGATGCGAGAAGCTGATCGTTTTCACGTCGTCGTCGGGCCGCGCCGGCGAGCCGCCGTAGGTGCCTGCCGGAATCTCGGCGGCCTCATAGACCGGATGGTTCTGCGCGATCGCGTCGGCGGAATCGATCGCAAGGAACGTCGGTGCGCCGCCGTCGCGTGCTGAGGCTGCGATGGCGTCCGCCGTGATCTTGCTGTTGACCGGGCCGGCGGCGAGGAAGGCATCCGCTTTCTGACCGCGGATCGCTTCGGAAATTTCGGTGGTGGAGAACTGGACGATGTCAACCTTGGCGGGATCGACATCGTATTGCTGCAGGATGATCTTCAGCAAATTTGCATTGGCCGGGGTACGCCCAACCACGCCGATGCGATGGCCAGCGAGTTGCGCGATCTTGGTGATTTTTGCGGCTTTGGGGACAGGCTTTTTGCCTTTGGCCGCTGGCGGCACCCACAACACCACCACGTTCTTGCGCAACGTTGCGACGGCTTGCGCGTTCTTGGGAACATCGAGATCGCCGCGGATGATGGCGAGATCGGCCTTGCCATTGGACAAGGCCGTTGCGCTTGCGGCTGCTCCGTCGGTCAGCAGCGGGCGTAAACGGATTTGTTTGTGCGAGCTCGCGAACGCTTGCGTCAGGGCCTGAACGACCTTGGCGTCGTCGCTGTTCGGCGGGCCAACGGCGACCAGCAGCAGTACCGGACGCATCGTATAGTAATAGAT
>JAFEFK010000621.1 GCA_018240625.1 Pseudomonadota bacterium | reverse complement strand
GGTCAGGGTAGAGTAATCGTACAAGTCGTAATCCTCCTTGACGATCACACCGTCCCACAGGAGATCACCGCCCTTGAACAGGCGGTTGTTCTCCATCTCCAGCCGCACCTCACGCTGCGCCTGGGTAATGGTCGTGTCTTTCTTCAGAGCCTTGAACGCCAGCGGGTGCGTATAGAGGATGAAGTAGTGCTTGCCGTTCTTCTCGACACGAATAGGCCTAATCTTCGGGTTGGCCCGGTTCAGCGCGATGAATTTCATTTCGCTGATGTTGTCCGCCGTCAGGTTCTCCGCAGCCGTTCCCGCCGTCAGAGTGGCAAGACCCGCCGACAAATCGCCAGATGACGCGGTATAGGCGTTGTTGCCGAAATACACGCGGTCACTGTTGTTCGCCAGCCAGGCGTCCAACGCGGTCTGATTGCCCGCCGCAGCAATGTCCGTGGCGTTCATGTAGACCTTGCTGGTGCCGTCGCTCATGACACCCAGCGCCTTGGAGATGAGGCGCTCGGTATCCTTCAGCGACCATTCCTTCAGCACAACCTTGCCGGCGTTGCGAAGGCTGATTGCCGAGAATTGCTCGTCCGTGTCGGAGACGCGAACGGCGTTACGGCGCTTCTCGACCGAGACGTTGAAGGAACGCGAGGACATGTCCTCTTCGTTGCCTTCCAGCACGTTGCGGCCGGTCGTTGCATCGTTGGTCAGCTTGTTGACCAGCGCGAAGTTGATCTTGTCGCCCGGTTTCTTGGCAAGGTTTTCCTTCACCTGAATAATCGAGCTTTCATCCGTCCCCATCTCGCCCGCGTAGCGGTTCTCGGTGAGGTATTCGACGTAGAACTTATCGTCCCACTGCTCCACAGTGAGATTGTCTGCGACCATTGTATCGGCCATGACAGTTTATCCTTCATGCGTGCGAGCATTGCTCGCGAACGTCCAAAGCGGCATTGCTGCCGCGCGACGCATGTGGAACGGGTCATGCACCCGAGCGCCCGATAGGCCCGGCGACGGCCACTTGATTGACGGGTCAAGCTACCCAAGCGCCCGTTATGGCCGGCGACGCCAATCATGCAGGAGACCTTTCCTGCTGAACCTCTTTTGCCAATCGCTCAGGAGCAAGTGACGCTTCCTGCAAAGCCTTCACAGCTTGGGCGCGTTTGTGCTGAGCCGATGCCGTCTTGTCGTCGATATCAGCGACGGCCTGCGCATTCTGAATCTCCGGTGGCAGCTCATAGCTTTCCGACGTCGCAGGGCCGGGCGCTCCCGCCGAGTGAGCCTCTGCCAGTTTCTTCGCCGTGTCGGCTTCCTTATTCTGGACCTCTGCCACGGCACCACGGAATTGAAGCTGCTGCACCGGCTGTTGCTGCTGTTGTTGTTGTTGCTCGCGCTGCTCGATATCCTTCAAAATCTGCTGCTTGACTTTCAGATTTGGCGAAGCGCGAACGATGGACTTGAACGGGATTTCATTGCCCGCGTCGAACTTCTTCAGTTCAACAAGCGACTGGAACTGTTCAAGCTGGGGCGTGAGACTGTCGGGGGCTTCATCAATGATGATGTCGCAATCGAGTTCAGCGACGTTGCCGACTACAGACTTGATCTTGTCCTGCATGGCGGGGTTCTGCGCGATCGCCATTTGAACCTGCTGCGGATCGGCATTGATGCCGACCCACTTCACGTTCTGCTCGTCATCGGTGACGCGCACCCACTTTTCAGCATTCCAGAATTGACGGATACGACACCACACCGCGCGAAACACGCGCTTGTCCATGTCCTGAAGCCGGTCTGTCAGATGGGTTAGCTGGGTCATCCCGCCTTGCTGGCTTGCAAGGATCGCGCGACCTGAAGCGGCATTTGAGCCGCCCGTTTTGTCGCCCATTTCCGTGGCGTTCGGACCTTTCAGGTCAATGGCGTTCTTGGCTTCCTGCAAAAGCTCGAACTGGCCTTTCGCCAATTCAACGCCATTGACGATCTGGATTTTCTTGTCCTGCATGGCGCCGGGCGCGTACTCAATCGTACCATCAGGCCGATTGATTTCGCGGCGCGCCACCTCGATATCGTCAACAGCACCCTGCTCATAATGAAGCTGGTTGGTATTAAGCAGATGCAGTGCCTTCGACCGGCGCTTGTTGACCTCATCCTGCAAAGAGATCATCTCGCGCACGAAACCATAACGCTGGTTGTCGCGGTCCACATAGGCGGACTGGAAAATAAGCTCGCAATCGCTCTCGCCCTTATCGGTGACATAGGGCGACTGGCCAGCCTTCAGAATGCCGCCCTTGGTGAATTCAGCGAAATGCCATTCCTCGTCGCGCTTGATCCAGATTTGACAGATGCGAACCCGCTTGCGCTGACTATCGGCCCAATAGGTGAACTTGGGCTTGTCGTCATAGGTCTGTGACGGCGCGCTGCTCAGCGTGGTATCAAGCGCGCCCTTGCCTTCAGGATACATCGCCAGGGCATCGTCATAGTTCATCCAGATAACCATGCCGAGATAGCCGGCATCCGAAAAATCCGGCTCCGACGAATGCGGATCGAAGAACATGCGATCCCAGGGAACACGTTTAATCTCGATTTCAACGCCAGGTTGGCCGCCGTACTCAATGCCGTGCTTGACCGACACGGCCACGCCGCCGGCACCCTCTACCAGCAGATTGCGCCACACACCGGAGCGCTTCTTGTCGTAGTTCTGTTCCTCCGCGACATACCGCAGGGCGTCAGTTGCGCCGTCCGCGTCCTGTTCATGCTTGGGCGTGCGCGGCAGGGCCTTCGGATCAATGCGCTGCTGTTTCTCAACGCCGTCCAGAAAATCGACTTTGGTCTTGATGATGTTGTCGGTGATGATCGGTTGACGACGCTTTTTCAGCGTCTTGACTTCATCATCGGTCCACTGCCTACCGTCGTAGTAGTCGCGATCACGCTCTGAAAGCTGGCGCGCGCTATAGGTCGCGTCGTCGCTTTCCTCGAACATGCGGCACAGCGCACCAACATCAAGCAGGCCATCGCTCTGCGCATTGTCGTCGGTATAACTGAGGTTGTCCGTCATGCGGCCTTCCATCCATGGTCGTCGCTCTCCTCATTGAAAACCTTGTCCCAGCGGTCTTTCGGGGAGGGCGGCACAAGGGGGCGAAGCGGTTTGCCGCGAAGCATCTTGTCCATGAGCTGGCCAAGCAGGCCGAGCATGTCCACCATGTCGTCATTGCGGCCAGCAGGGAAACCAAGCATCTCGGCGCGCAACGCGGCATACCAGGGTGCGCGGGCCGGGACATACAGACCATGCCGCTCGATGTAACCGCGTATTGATTGAGCCCGAACCGCCTTGTCCCCTC
>JAFEFK010000620.1 GCA_018240625.1 Pseudomonadota bacterium | reverse complement strand
CGAGATTATCGTGATGAATGCCGCTGGCCTCTCGCCATTTCGGCTTTTTCGCCCGTTCCTTTATGCCACCATCGCCGTGGCTTTGCTGGTGACATTCATCGCGTCCTATCTCGCCCCTGAAGGGATGCGTCGGCTGAAACGATGGGACGCTGAAATCACGGCCGACGTTCTGGCAAATATTCTGCAGCCGGGGCGGTTTGCGCAGTTGGAAAGAAATCTGACGATTCGCATTCGGGAGCGCCAGCCGGGTGGCCTGCTTGTTGGTATCTTTATCGACGATCGCCGCGATCCAAAGCAGCGGGTCAGCATCATCGCCGACCACGGAACCGTGGTGAAGAACGACAAAGGATCGTTCCTCATTCTTGAAGATGGGAACCTGGAGAACTTCGAGGTCGGCAAGACCGAACCAGCCATGGTCGCATTCAGCCGTTATGCGTTCGACATGTCGAAATTCTCGAATCAGGGACAGAACGTTGTTTATGGATTCCATGAGCGGTTCCTCTGGGAGCTAATCAATCAAGATCCGAAGGATCCGCAGGTTGTTCAGATGCCCGGCCAATTCCGCGTCGAGTTGCACGATCGCTTAGCGGCGCCGCTTTATCCGTTCGCCTTCGCGACGCTGACCTTTGCCCTGCTCGGAACGCCGCGTACAACTCGCCAGAGCCGTAATTTTTCCATGGGAGTATCAATTGCTGCTGTGTTCGCCCTGCGAGCCGCAGGTTTCGCGCTTTCGGTGCTGACCCTGAAATCGGAAATTGCCCCGGTTCTGCAATATCTGCTTCTGTTCGGGGCGATCGGCATCGGCCTCTGGCTCATCATCTTCGGAATTGTCGTCGAACCGCCCGCCGCACTGACGGAAGCGATCAGGAAATCAAATGCGCGGCTCCTCCGCTTGTTCGGAAGACCGGCCGCCGCATGAGTATGATGACAAATACCCTGGGACGCTATTTTGCCGGCCGTTTCCTTGCGGCTGCGATCGGCACGTTTGTTAGCATCTTCATGCTGCTCGTCCTCATCGATTACATCGAAATGGTTCGAAGCACGTCCAAACTTGTTTCAGCCTCAGCGGTCGTGGTCGCAGAAACCTCGCTATTCAGGGTGCCGCAAATTCTTGAAAAGGTGACGCCGTTTTGCATTCTAATCGGTGCCATGAGCTGTTATCTCACGCTCTCGCGCCGGCTGGAGCTGGTAATAGCCCGCGCCGCCGGCGTCTCGGCATGGCAATTTATCTCGCCCGCACTGGCGTGCGCAATTTTGATCGGTGTTATCGCAACCACTGCTTTCAATCCGATGTCCACCAACTTGAAAGAGTTGTCCAAGCGGATGGAGGCTGAACTTTTCGGCAGCGTATCAGGTGGCGGTGTACAGGATGCGTCCGGCTTCTGGATCAATCAGGCAACAAGTGACGGCCAAGCCATCATCAACGCCGCTCGCAGCGAGCAGCAAGGCGTCCGCCTGACTGGACTGACAATTTTCCGGTTCGATCCCAATTTGCAGTTCAAGGATCGCATTGAAGCGCGGGAGGCCGTTCTTCAGGATGGGCGGTGGCTGTTCCGGGGGATTCGTATATTTACCCTCGACAGCCCTCCGGTCGACCAAGAAACCTTCGTTCTCCCGACCACGCTAACGAAGGCTCAGGTAAGGAACAGCTTTTCGACCCCCGAGACTGTGTCATTTTGGCAACTGCCAGGTTATATCCGGTCGTCCGAGAGGTCAGGATTCGCGACCGCCGGCTACCGGTTGCAATATCACAAACTCATCGCACAGCCGTTTTTCCTAGCTGCAATGGTGATGCTGGCTGCCTCTGTAAGCCTTCGGTTCTTCCGCTTCGGGGGCGTCCAAAAGATGGTTTTGAGTGGCGTGGGCGCGGGCTTTCTGCTCTATGTCCTATCCAAGATAACCGACGATTTGAGCAAGGCTGAGTTGATGAATCCAATCGCTGCGGCGTGGCTGCCCGTCTGTGTGGGCGGTCTCACCGGCTTTTTGGCCTTGCTGTACCAGGAGGACGGGTAGTGGCTGAAATCGCCGCCCTCCGAATAGGCTTACCTGCTTGCGAGCGGTCGCGCCCCTTGCGCAGCCGCAGGATTGGCACGTCTGCGATTCTGACTTCCCTTGCGGTCATGGTTCTTGGTCTTTTCGCCGTCGGCGCGTTGGAAATCGCAGCGACTAGCCCCGCCGCGGCCCAGAGCTTCACCTACAACCCGACACCGCGAAGGCCAAAGCCGCCACCTGCTCAAAACAACGGGCAGATGCTCGTCCAGGCCAATGAGGTCGACTACGACTACAACAACTCGCGCGTGTCAGCCGTCGGCAACGTGCAAATGTTCTACAATGGAACCGGCGTCGAAGCGGACAAGGTCATCTACGATCAGAAGACCAAGCGGCTACATGCCGAAGGCAACATCCGAATGACGGATGCGGACGGCAAGGTCACCTACGCCAATATCATGGATCTGAGCGACGACTACCGCGATGGTTTTGTCGATTCGCTCCGGGTCGACACGGCGGACGCGACGCGCATGGCCGCAACCCGCGCCGATCGGACCAAAGGCAAATTCAACGTCTTTGAAAACGGCGTCTACACGGCCTGCGCACCGTGTAAGGATGATCCCAAAAAGCCGCCGCTATGGCAGGTGAAGGGCGCGCGCATCATTCATGACCAAACCGAGAAGATGCTTTACTTCGAGGATGCCCGGATTGAGTTTTACGGCGTGCCGATGGCATATATGCCCTACTTCTCCATCCCGGATCCGACCGTGAAGCGCAAGAGCGGCTTCCTGATGCCGATTGTGACTTCGTATAACGCCTTTGGCGTCGGCATCGAGACCCCGTACTATTTCGCGCTCGCGCCGAACTATGACCTAACCGTCGCACCGCGTTTTACGACGCGGCAGGGCGTGCTGATGCAGGGCGAATTCCGGCAACGTCTTATTGACGGCTCCTATCAAATCCGCGCTTACGGAATCGACCAACTCGATCAGGGGGCGTTTGCGGGACAACCCGGCGACCGCCAGTTCCGCGGCGGCGTCGACACCAAGGGCCAGTTCGCGCTGAACGACAAATGGACATGGGGCTGGGACGGCGTCCTGCTGAGCGATTATTATTTCTTCTCGGATTATCGCCTGTCGCAGTACAAAGATCCCCTGCAATCGTTCCTGAGCTTGCCGACCGAGGCGATCTCGCAACTCTACCTCACCGGCGTTGGCAACCGCAGCTTTTTCGATGCCCGCGCGATTTACTACCTCAGCTTCTCGGGCAACCAGAAGCAAGTTCCGATTGTTGCGCCCGTCATTGATTATAACAACGTTATCAATCATGCGGTCCTCGGCGGCGAGTTCAGCTACAAGTTCAACTTCACCAATCTGACCAGAGATGCCGCTCAGTTCGATCCGCTTTCGACGCTTGCAAACAATTCCTACTGGTGCTCGCAACCGACCACCGCGGATACGAAACCCGCCAACTGTCTCTTACGCGGTGTCCCCGGAACATATACGCGGCTGTCGGCAGAGGTTCAGTGGCGCAAATCGTTCACCGACTCCTTTGGCGAAATCTGGACCCCGTTCGCGTCGCTCCGCGCCGACGCGATCAACGCGGACATCTCCAACCAGCCTGGCGTATCCAACTTCCTGCCGCCCGGCGACACCCAGGCGCTCCGCGTGATGCCGACCGTGGGCCTCGAATACCGCTATCCTTTCATCAACGTTCAGCCGTGGGGCACCACGACGATCGAACCGATCGCTCAGGTCATCATCCGACCGAACGAGAGCTATGCGGGCAAACTGCCGAATGAGGATGCGCAAAGTCTGGTCTTCGACGCCAGCAACCTCTTCAGCGTCGATAAATTCTCCGGATATGACCGCGTAGAAGGCGGCGGGCGCGCCAATGTCGGCGTGCAAGCAACCACTCAATTTGACCGTGGCGGAGCAATTAAATTCCTGTTCGGCCAATCCTATCAGTTGTTCGGGATGAACTCGTTCGCGGTCCCTGACCTCACCAATACGGGCGTTGATTCCGGCCTGCAGCGCGCGCAATCTGACTATGTCGCCAGCCTTAACTATGCGCCCAACAGCACCTTTACCTTCAGCACCCGCGCCCGCTTTGACGAAGTGACGATGGACGTTCAGCGCTTCGAGGCGGAAGGTCGAGGCAGCTTTGGCCGCTGGTCTGCAAGCATCTTGTATGGCGACTATGCCGCGCAGCCGGACCTTGGCTATCTTACGCGCCGCAGGGGTATTCTGGGTACAGGTTCCGTCAAGGTTGCCTCGAACTGGGTCGTACAGGGCGCAGCGCGGTTCGATCTGGAGACCAATCAAATCAATCAATATACAATCGGCGCGGGATACGTCGACGACTGCTTCGTCTTGGGCCTCAATTACGTCACCGCGTACACCTATTCTGCGGGATCGACCCCGCCTCAGCTTAGCCATGCTATCATGTTTCAGCTTGGCTTGCGTACGATCGGTTTGACCAGCACGACGTCGAGCGGCTCCGGTACGTTGCAATAATTTCGCGAGTGGGCGCACTTTGAATGCAGTCTCCGCGGCTTGATGAGACTCGACGTGGCTTACAAAACTTGACTCACAAAACTGACATGACAATTACCTTGTTTCCACGGCTGGCTTGGCGCGTTGCCATTTTCGCATTCCTTTTGTTCGCTTGCTCGAACTCGCCGCTACATGCGCAAACCGTCGTGGTCATGGTCAACGGCGAGCCGGTGACCAGCTTCGATATCGAGCAGCGCACCCGGCTGATTCAAATATCGACGCGCAAGACTCCTACCCGGCAGCAAGTGATCGACGAACTGATCGACGAAAAATTAAAAATCAGGGAAGCCAAGAAGTATGGTGTGAACCCGACTTCGTCGGATATCGACCAGTCTTACGCCAGCATGGGCACGCGGATGCGAATGTCACCCGAACAGCTCACCAAGTCGCTCGCCAGTCAGGGTGTTCGCCCCGACACGATCAAGGCTCGCCTGAAAGCCGATCTTGTCTGGGGGAGCCTTGTGCGAGGCCGCTTCAAGGACAGCCTTCTGGTCAACGACCGGGATGTCAACGAGGCGCTCAAAAGCAGCGGCGACGATCAACAGAAGGCCGAAGGCTTCGAATATCAGATGCGGCCTGTGGTGTTGATCGTTCCGCGCGGCGCAGCCCCCTCCGCGATGGAGTCGCGGCGCAAGGAGGCAGACTCCTTACGCGAACGCGTTCAGTCGTGCGCAGAAGCAGCTCAACTCTTCAAGGCAATGCAGAATGCCACCATACGCGACACCGTCGTCAAGAGTTCGGCCGATCTGCCGCCGCCGCTTCGGGATCTGCTCGACAAGACCCCCATCGGGCACCTGACCCCGCCGGAGATCACGCGGCAGGGCGTGGAAATGGTGGCCGTTTGCGGAAAGAAGGCCACCAGCGTGGATACGCCCAAGAAAAAGGAAATCCGCGAAAAGATGTTCCTGGAGAAATATGAGAAGAAATCCAAGGCCTATTTGGAAGAGATTCGAAAATCTGCGATGATCGAATATCGTCAGGGTGGGACCGGAAAAAAGGGCGAATAGGTTGAAATTCGCTCGCCTCACTTCGGCAACCATGCGGCAAGCGGCATGCGGTTGGGATCGCTTTGGAGCCGCGTCGTGAAGCCCGTTGCATTGACCTTGGGCGAACCCGCCGGCATCGGCCCCGACGTCACGATCGCGGCCTGGCTGGCGCGCAATAGCCTGGCTATTCCGGCCTTTTACATTCTCGGTGACCGCAACTATATCGGAGCCCGCGCCAGAATACTCGGTGTTGATATTCCTTTGGTGGATGCCCACCCCGACGACGCTGCACGGGTGTTCGCCAGCGCGTTGCCGGTGGTTGCCACCGGCCAATCAGCGAGCGCGCGTCCCGGTCATCCCGATGAAAATAGCGCCGCGGCAGCGATCGGATCCATTCGTCAGGCCGTCAACGACGTTGTTGCGGGGCATGCCGCGGCAGTGGTCACCAACCCCATCGCGAAGAGCGTGCTTTACCGCGCAGGATTCGCCCATCCCGGGCATACCGAGTTTCTTGCCGAATTGGCGGCAACGAACGGCGAGTCACCGCAACCGGTGATGTTACTGTGGTCGCCCGCTCTCGCCGTGGTGCCGGTCACCATTCACGTGTCTTTGCGCGACGCCATCGCAACGCTGTCGAGCAAGATGATCGTGGACACCACGCGCATCGTTGTCGCTGACCTGCGCAAGCGGTTCGGAATTGCGCAACCACGGATAGCAGTATCCGGGCTAAATCCGCATGCGGGCGAGGACGGCTCGCTCGGAACAGAGGATCAGGCAATCGTTGCTCCGGCAATTGTAACCCTGCGCGCCGAAGGCATCGACATTAGAGGCCCTCTTCCCGCTGACACAATGTTCCATGAGGCAGCGCGAAAAACGTATGACTGCGCAATCTGCATGTATCACGATCAGGCGCTGATCCCGGTCAAGACACTTGCCTTCGACCAAGCGGTCAACGTCACGCTGGGACTGCCGTTTATTCGGACCTCTCCCGACCATGGCACCGCGTTCGACATCGCGGGAACGGGCAGCGCCAATCCGTCAAGTCTGATCGCTGCGTTACGTCTGGCCGCACGATTGGCGTCACAATCGACATGAGCGCGATCGACGATCTACCACCGCTGCGAGACGTCATCAAACGTCATGCGCTGTCGGCGCGAAAATCACTTGGACAAAATTTTCTGCTCGATCTAAATCTCACAGCGAGAATTGCACGCGCCGCCGGACCGCTCGAGGATGCCACGGTCGTTGAGGTCGGCCCTGGTCCCGGCGGATTGACCCGTGCACTACTCGCCATGGGCGCAAGACAGGTCATCGCCGTTGAACGTGACGAACGCGCGCTTGGCGCGTTGGAAGAAATCTCGGAGCGCTATCCCGATCGTCTCAAGATCGTCTGCGCGGACGCGACGAAATTCGATCCTCGTCCTTTGCTCGGCACGACGCGTGCAAAAATCGTCGCCAATCTGCCCTACAATATTGCCACCCCGCTGCTGATCGGCTGGTTGAGTATCGAACCTTGGCCGCCTTGGTACGACATCATGGTGCTGATGTTTCAGCGCGAAGTAGCCGAACGTATTGTCGCCCGCGAAAACGAGGAGGCTTATGGCCGGCTCGGCGTATTGTCGAACTGGCGCGCGGAAACAAAAATCCTGTTCGATATCTCGCCCGCGGCATTCGTGCCGCAACCCCAGGTCACATCATCCGTGGTGCGTCTGGTGCCGCGCGAGATGCCCGAGCCTTGTAACCGGAAAATACTCGAGCAGGTCACCGCAGCGGCGTTTGGGCAGCGTCGGAAGATGCTGCGGCAGAGTCTCAAATCATTGTCAGCCGATCCGGCCCCGCTGACCGCGGCGGCCGGCATCGATTCAACGCGCCGCGCTGAGACAATTCCCGTTTCCGGCTTTGTCGCCCTGGCACGCGAGCTCGCGGCTTTGCGCGCAGAACACGCAAAACTCATCGATTAAACGAGCCGCGCGCGACCGCGATCGAAGCACTTCAAACGCGCGGAGGGTCACCGTTTTTGCCAAAAATTGATTCCCAAGACCTTGCTATGACAAGTTCTAAACCGTCGCAAGAAACTACGTGATATTCCAGATCAAAACGGTTACGCACTGTTTCTGATCGCAAAGGAGTCCCTGCCATGGCGCTAATGAAACGCCAATCGCTTGTCAAATTCGATGCGCCATTGTGCGAAACCATCGTTGAGACCCCGAAACCGGCGGGACGCGAAGTTCTGGTGCGCATCGAGCGATGCGGGCTCTGTCACTCCGACCTGCATATCCAGGACGGCTACGCTGACCTCGGCGGCGGCAAGCGGCTCGACACCACACGCGGAATGACGCTGCCGTTCACGCTCGGCCACGAGATCGCAGGCGTGGTAGACGAAGTCGGCCCCGATGCGCCTAAGGAAATCGTCGGACAGAAGAAGGCGGTATTCCCGTGGATCGGCTGCGGCCAATGCAGGGATTGCCTCGCGGGCGATGAAAACCTGTGCGCTAAAAACCGCTTTCTGGGGGTTTCGATAGACGGCGGATTTGCCACGCATGTGCTGGTCCCCGACGCCAAATACCTGCTCGATTACGACCCGCTGCCGGTCAACATGGCGGCGACCCTGATGTGCTCCGGCGTCACTGCCTACGGCGCGCTGAAGCGTCTCGTCGACCGGTCGCGGCAGCGCAACATTCTGCTGATCGGATTGGGTGGTGTCGGCATGATGGGATTGGCGTTCGCACAAGCCATGTTCAAGCAGAAAATCTCGGTCGCAGACCTGAGCCCGGCGGCGCGTGAGGCCGCACTGAAGAATGGCGCGGCGACGGCCTACGATCCGGCCGAACCCGACATCATCAAGCGCATCATCAAGGAGAACGACGGAGGTTTCGACGCTGTCGTCGATTTTGCGGGCAACGAAAAATCGATGAACTTCGCGGTTTCGACCGTCGCCCGCGGCGGCAAAATCGTTGTCTCCGGCCTCATGGGCGGTAACTTCAATCTGCCGATGGTGCAGTGGATCTACAAACGCATGACTATCGAAGGATTCATGGTCGGGACACTTGCGGAAGCACAGGAGTTGATGGCACTGGCGCGCGCCGGCAAGATCAAACCAACGCCCATGACAGAAGAGCCGATGGGCGATGCCCAGAAATGGATCGAGCAATTGCGGGCCGGCAAGGTGGTCGGGCGCATCATGTTCAAGACCTGATCGGTTTCGCCGCGGCCTTGTAACAGAGTCACCGGCGCAACTTTGTCGCGTGGCGAGCGGCTTCCCCTAACCCCGAGCGGCGGCCTTGATGCTCGCGGAACGAGTATCTGCATGCCGCGCAGCAACCCCAATTAAGCCCTACGCCGTCCGAATTTGCGGCGCATTGCGACCCAAGTCTCCCCGGACAATTGAACAAGGAAAATTGCTGCGTTCATCTCGTCATCACCGGAGATGCCTATGTCAAATCAATCGGGGAAATTGCTTTCAGCCGTCCTTGTCGCTTCGTTCGCTGGATGCCTGCTTGCCATCGCGTCGCACGCCCCAGCGCGCGCAGACGACACCTGCCTGTCGGGGCCCAAGGCCACAACGCCGCGCGGAAGCCATTGGTACTACCGCGTCGAGGCCGGAACGAAACGTCACTGCTGGTATCTCGGCGATGAACACGGCAAAACCGCCGAGGCAGCCGCGCCGAAGCGCTCATCAGCCGCTGCGATGCCGAAACCCTCATTACCCGCTGCAACGCCGAAGTCCTCATCGACCGCTGCCGCGCCGGGCAAACCGAGCCTGACATCTGCGACAACGCCCTCATCACCCGCGGCCACGCCGGACAAGCCGAGCCGGACATCGGCAACAACGCCTCTGCAGCCATCTGTTGCCAATGCCCGTGCAGAATTCACGAGCACAACAAACGCGAGCGATCCGACATCCCCCGCTCCCGTTACTGCTTCCTCGAATGGCGCTGCGCAGACCACCGACACCTCAGCATCGACGGTGGCCACACGGTGGCCCGATCCAGCGATCAGCGCGACACCCGATCCAGCAATCGGCGTGACACAAGCGCAGACAGCGCCCGCAACAGCGGCCAAGCCTAGCGCGCAGTTGCTGGGGGAACGGACCGAGACCGGCCCCGCCGTTCGCGTTGCCAGCGCGCCTGCGCCCGAGGCCTCGTCTTACTCGATGCCGATGCTGTTCGGAGGTCTTGCTGGCGCGCTGGCATTGGCGGCTCTTCTCGGATTTGCGGTTGTCAAATTCGGGAGCCTGAACCGATTCAGCAAGATTCGTCGCCGCACCGACTCGATCTGGGACGCTGCCGATGCCGGTCATCCGCCGCCCTGGCAATCGCGAGATGACGGCGTTGCGCCGGCATCCACTGGCAACCTGCTTCGACCGCGCCGGGAGATCGAGGCGCAGTCCCGCGACATCATGGAAATCCTGTCGCGTGCCTCACGCGAGACCGCGACGTAGCCGCGGCTACTTCTCGAGCTGCCGCTGCAGTTCGCGGACGAACGCCGTCAATCCTGTGCGGCGTTCGCGCTTGAGCCGCTCTGCTTTCAGGATCGATTGAACTTCGGCAAACGCCTCATCGACATTCTGGTTGATAACGATGTAATCGTACTCGGCCCAATGGCTCAGTTCATGCGCCGCGCGATCCATTCGTCCGCGGATCACTACGTCGGAATCCTGGGCGCGGGTGTGCAGACGTTTCTCGAGATCGGCGGCCGACGGCGGCAGAATAAAGACGCTGACCACATCGGCCCGCGCCTTCTCCCGCAACTGCTGCGTGCCCTGCCAATCGATATCGAACAACACGTCGCGGCCGGACGACAGCGCCACCTCCACCGGCGCGCGCGGCGTGCCATAGCGGTTATCGAATACGGTGGCCCATTCCAGCAACTCGTCGCGCTTGACCATGGCATCGAACGTCGTCTTGTCGACGAACGTATAGTCGCGGCCATCGACCTCGCCCGGTCGCATCGGCCGCGTGGTGGCGGACACCGACAGGCTCAATCCCTGCATCCGCTCGATCAACAAGCGCGACAACGTGGTCTTGCCGGCCCCCGATGGCGACGAGAGTACGAACATCAGACCGCGCCGTTCAACCCCATCGAAACCGTGACCATCCGCAACCATTGATCACTCCAGATTCTGAACCTGTTCGCGAAATTGTTCGACCACATTTTTCATTTCGAGGCCGGTGTTGGTCAATTCGAGATCGTTGGACTTCGAACAGCAGGTATTGACCTCTCTGTTGAATTCCTGCGCGAGGAAATCGAGCCGCCGCCCTATCGGACCGCCCTTGCCCATCAACTCGCGCGTCTGCGAAATATGCGAGGCAATGCGGTCAAGCTCCTCGCGGATATCTGCCTTCGCGGCGATCAGAATCGCTTCCTGATTGAGTCGGTCCTGATCGAAGCGGTCGGACGTTTCCAGAAGCGCTGCGATCTGCTCGGCAAGCCGCGCCTTTACCGCTTCCGGCCGGCGGCCGGGCGCAGCTTCGGCCTTTGTTGCAAGCCGTTCGATTTCATCCATCCGCTGCGACAGGATCTGACCGAGCGCCGCACCTTCGCGCTTGCGCATATCGATCAGACTGCGCAATGCCTCGTCAAAAGCCATGGCGACGGCGGCCTTTGCCGCTTGCTCCTCCGCCTCATCGGCTTCCGGTTCAACGATTTCGAGTACGCCCTTGATCGACAGCAGGCCGTCCATGCTCGGCGCCACCGCATCGATTTTGCCCGAAAGCGCGCCGATCACCTTCAGTACCGAGCCCAGCACATCTTCATTGATACGAACCACTGACGCTGCGTTGGCGCGTTTCACGGTGAGGTTGGCGTAGACGGTACCGCGCGACAAAACCTCGGCGGCCTTCTTGCGCGCCGCGGCCTCGAGCTCGTCCCAGCCCGGCGGCAACCGCATGCGCAAATCAAAGCCCTTGGCATTGACCGACTTGAATTCCCATTCGAACGTATAAGGTCCGCTAGTGCCATGGCTTCGCGCAAAGCCAGTCATGCTCGACAGCGCCATCGCTTTGATGTCTCCGAAGCTTCAAATTTGAGATTCGCGGGAGCGAACCGCAGCTACGTTAGAGGGTTTTGCGAGCGAGTGGAATTCGCTTCCGATGGTGGAAACCGGCAGCGCCATGAACCAGCGCTTATTGCTGCACGATATGCTACGAATGTCTTGCCGCGGCGCCCTGCCGAGCCGGCCGGGCCCGCTTCTTTGGTGCAGGCTTCGCTGCGGGCGCGGCTCCCGTCGCGTCATCGGCAGCCGCGGGAGTTGCAGCGGCGGGCGCCGCAACAGCCGGCGGCGGATCGGCGGCCGGCTCGACCGTATCGTTCTGGATCTGCTTTTCCATCGTCCGCAATCTGGCGACGTTCTTCTGATGCTGCTCGTAGGTTTCGGTGAAGCTATGACCGCCGGTCCCATCGGCGACGAAGAACAAATCTCGCGTCCGCGCCGGATTTGCCGCTGCCTCCAGCGATGCGCGGCCGGGATTTGCGATCGGCCCAGGCGGCAGCCCCTCAACGACATAGGTATTGTAAGGCGAGGGCTGCAGAATTTCGCTGCGCTTGATCGGTCGTCCGAGAGTCCCCTTGCCGCCAACCAGACCATATATGATCGTCGGGTCGGACTGCAGCTTCATTCGCTGCTTCAGGCGATTGATGAACACCGCTGCAACCCGGCTGCGCTCGTCCGGTTTGCCCGTTTCCTTTTCGACGATCGACGCGAGCGTGACGAGTTGCTCGGGCGTCTTGACCGGAACATCGGGATTACGTCGTTCCCAGATTTCCGCGAGCACGCGCTTTTGCGCTTGCTGCATGCGCTGGATCGCTTGCTCCCGGCTGGCTCCTCGCGGGAATTTATAGGTTTCGGGCAACAGTGTTCCCTCGCGCGGAATCTCGCGAATGGTCCCCGAAAAAATATCGTTCTCGGACAGCCGTGTTACAATCTGCTCGGAGGTCAGTCCCTCCGGAATCGTCACGGAGTGCTGCACCACCTTGCCCTCGACAATGGTACCGATGACGTCGCGCAGGCTGGCGTTTTTCTGAAACGAGTATTCCCCGGGCTTAAGGTCAGCGCGCGCCTTCAGCGCAAACACGCTTCCGATAAACGCCCAGCGGTTGTTGTCGATCACGCCTTCACGCTGGAGAATATCCGCGATATCGCCCATTCCAGCGCGCGCCGGTATGTTGACGATCTTGTCTTCCTGCAGCGGTCCGGGCGCCTCGATCTTCTGCTTGCCGTAGATGTAGATTCCACCGGCGCCCAGCATGCCTATCAGCAGAATGGTGATGATCGCATT
>JAFEFK010000061.1 GCA_018240625.1 Pseudomonadota bacterium | reverse complement strand
TATCCGGCATCGCGTGCGACAACTCGACGATGGCGCGGGGCATATGATAGTTCGACGTCACGACGATCAGAGAGTGAAATCCGCGCTCGCTGACCCATCGTCGTGTCTCGCTGGCATTGCTTCTGGTGTTGACTGCGGAGCGATCCAGATCGACGCAGCATTGCAGCAACCGCTGGCTGTCGGGCAGCGATCGCGAAATATCGCTGACCCCGTTGGTCGGATGCACACCGGAAATCAGCAGCCGCTTGCCGTATCCGTCGGCCAACAACTCGATTGCATCCGAAACCCGCGACGAGCCGCCGGTGAGCACCACGATGCCGTCGGCGTTACCCGAAGGTCTGATTTCCACCCCACGCAACTGTGACAAGAATCCGACGAAGCCTATCGCCGCACCGACAAAGGCAATCCCGGCGACGGCACCGATCGCTGCGAACAACGCGCTGCGCCGCGTGCGCGCTGTGCGCGACGCTTCCGGCGGCTGATATCGCGCTTCGTCACTCATTTCATTCGGCGATCCTGGTTCGCTTAACTGTAGTGCTTTTTGGGGGCGAAGTGGAATCCAGCCGAACGTGGCCGGCTCGTTAACGTCTGCCTCAGTCGATATCGTCCAGCGTCGCAAACAGCGTACGGCGCGACGCCCAGCCCGTGATGGCTGCAATCAGGAATGTCTGCGCCGCCAGCGCCAGATAGCCCGTAGGACGCAGCGAGAATGTACCTAAAAGCGCTGCGAACTGATCTCCGACCGGCGTCCCGGAGAACCAGTTCGCGATCGACTCTGAAAACCCGAACATCAGCATCGCAGCCACGCAGCCGATAATGCCGCCCTCAAGCCCGAGCCGCAGGAAATGCCGCAGGAACCGATTGGCGATATAGCGGTCACCGGCGCCAACGAAGTGCAGCACCTCGACGATCGGGCGATTGGCCGACATCGCGCCACGGGTCGCAAAGGATACGGAGATAATGGTCGCAAGGATGACCAGAGCGAGGATACCTATTCCAGCGAACACCGTCGCGCCGGTCATCGATCGCATACGGTCGATCCAGGCGCGATGGTCATCCACGCTCGTTGACGGCGCCACCTGCGTGACGCTGCTGCGCAGCCCTTGCAGGTCGAGTTTGGTTCCCGGCGAAACCCGCGCCACGATCACGCGCGGTATCGGCAGATCATCGAGCGACAGAGCGCTCCCGAGCCAAGGTTCCAAAAGCTTGCCGGACTCCTCCTTGGTGTAAGGCCGGACGTCAACAATGCCCGGCTGCGTGCGCATCGCATTCGCTACCGCCGCCACATCGCGGTCGAGATCGCGCCCGACGACAGGCTTGACCTGAATGGTAATTTCGCTGGCGACCTCGGACTGCCATTCCGCCGCCGACGCGCTGACCAGCAGCACCACGCCGGTCGTGACCGACGCCAGAAACGTCATGATGGCGACAACAGCCACCAGCGCGCGGCCAGCG
>JAFEFK010000619.1 GCA_018240625.1 Pseudomonadota bacterium | reverse complement strand
TGTTGAGCCATCGCGGACCGGTCTCGGCCGCATCGGCGCGTCTGAACGGGAGGATATCGCGATGAGTTTTCGCCGTGACGTGATCACCAAGCCGATCTTCGCCTGGGCGCGCGGCGTGCTGCCGTCAATGTCGGATACCGAGCGCGAGGCGCTGGAGGCGGGCGACGTCTGGTGGGACGCCGACCTGTTCACCGGCAATCCCGACTGGGCCAAACTGCTCGCCAATGCGCCGGCGGCGCTGACGGCGGAAGAGCACGCCTTCCTCAACGGTCCCGTCGATGAGCTCTGCGCCATGCTCGACGACTGGAAGATCAACTGGGAATGGCGCGACCTGCCACCGGAGGTCTGGGACTTCATCAAGGCGAAGAAATTCTTCGGGATGATTATTCCGAAAGAGCATGGCGGGCTCGGCTTCTCGCCGTATGCGCATTCGGAAGTGGTGCGGAAAATTTCCTCGCGGTGTCTCGCCGCCGCCGTCACGGTCATGGTGCCGAATTCGCTCGGTCCCGGCGAACTCTTGATGCGCTTCGGTACGAAAGAACAGCAGGATAAATGGCTGCCGCGTCTCGCCGATGGCCGCGACATTCCATGCTTCGGCCTGACCAGTCCCGAGGCCGGCTCCGACGCGGCCTCGATGATCGACACCGGCGTGATCTGCAAGGGCGAGTTTGAAGGCAAGGAGGTGATCGGCCTTCGCCTCAACTGGCACAAGCGCTACATCACGCTCGGCCCGGTCGCCACGCTGCTGGGTCTGGCCTTCAAGGCCAGCGATCCCGATCATCTGGTCGGGGCGGAGGAAGACCTCGGTATTACCGTGGCGCTGATCCCGACCCATCTGCCGGGCGTCTCCATCGGCCATCGCCATCTGCCGGCGATGCAGGTGTTTCAGAACGGCCCGAACTGGGGCAAGGACGTTTTCATTCCGCTCGACTACATCATCGGCGGCAAGGAACGCCTCGGTCAGGGCTGGAAGATGCTGATGACGGCGCTCGCCGCCGGCCGGGGCATCTCGCTGCCGTCGCTGTCGGCGGCGGGCGCGGCCTATGCCGCGCGCACCACCGGCGCGTATGCCCGCATCCGGGAGCAGTTCGGGATTCCGATCGGCAGGTTCGAGGGTATCGAGGAGCCCTTGGCGCGCATCGCCGGCACTGCTTATCTGCTCGACGCCGCGCGCCGGCTGACCTGCGCCGCGCTCAATCAGGGCCATCATCCGGCCGTCATCTCCGGCATCATGAAGCTGCATGCCACCGAGCGAATGCGCATCGCGATCGACGACGCCATGGATATCCACGGCGGCAAGGCAGTGATCGACGGCCCGCAGAACTATCTGGGCAATCTCTCTCGCTCGGTGCCGGTCGGCATCACGGTGGAGGGCGCCAATATTCTCACGCGCAACCTCATCATCTTCGGGCAGGGCGCGATCCGCGCACATCCTTATTTGTTGCAGGAGATGAACGCACTCAACGATACCGATCACGCCAGGGGACTCGATGCGTTCGACAAATCGTTCTGGGCGCATGTCGGCCACAGCGTGACGACGCTATTCCGCGCCTGGGGCCGGAGCTGGACCGGCGGGCTCTTTGCGCCTGCGCCGGACGCCGGTGCCGCGACCGGATTCTATCGCCAGCTCTCGCGTTATTCATCAGCGTTCGCGCTGTGCGCCGACATGGCGCTGCTCACGCTCGGCGGCGCGCTGAAACGCAAGGAAATGCTGTCGGCACGGTTCGGCGACATCCTCTCGGAATTGTATCTGCTCTCGGCCGCGCTGAAGCGCTGGCAGGACGAGGGCCGCCAGCAGGCCGATTTCGCAGCACTTGAATGGTGCATGGCGACGGGCTTCAAGACCGTCGAGTATCGTTTTGGTGAAATTCTCGCCAATCTGCCCAACCGCTTCGTCGCATTGATACTCAAATTCCTGATCCAGCCGCTCGGCGCCCACGTGCGCGGCGCGTCCGATGATGTGGTTCGTGCCTGCGCGCAACTCGTGCTGGAGCCGTCGGCGGCGCGCGACCGTCTGACGCCCGATCTGTCGCATGTTGACGACGATCGCGGCGCGGCGCGGCTGGAGAAAGCCTTCCTGCTCGTTACCGCGGCGGAGGACATTTCCAAGCGGATGCGCGCGGCGCATCTGCACGATCCCGCGACGGCCGTGAAGCAGGGCGTCGTCACCCAGGCCGAGGCCGATCGGCTCAAGGTCGCGCATGAGGCCGTCGCCGGCGTCATCGAGGTCGACGACTTCGCGCCGGAAGCGCTGTCGCCGATTTACAAGAAGCCCGCCGACGTGCATCAGTTCTTTCAGGATCTTGGCGAAACGAGAGCGGCAGGCTGATGGCGCGTCCAGTTTATATCATCGACGGCAGCCGAACTCCCTTTCTGAAAGCGCGCAGCGGCCCCGGCCCGTTCACGCCAGTCGATCTTGCCGTGCAATGCGGCCGTCCGCTGCTAGCGCGGCAGCCGTTCGCACCCGATGCCTTCGATCAGGTCATCCTCGGTTGCGTCAACGTCATCGCCGACGAGATGAACCCGGCGCGTGTCGCCGCACTGCGGCTCGGCATGGGCGAGGCAATGGTCGCCTTCACCGTGCAGATCAACTGCGGCTCCGGCATGCAGTCGATCGACACCGGCTATCGCTACATCCGCGACGGCAATGCCAATTTGATCCTCGCGGGCGGCGCGGAAGCCCTGAGCCACGCGCCGCTGGTGTGGCCGCAACAGGGTGTGCGCTGGTTCGCTGGCCTTGCAGGAGCCAAGGGTATCCTCGCCAAGATCGCGGCGTTTGCAAAAATCCGTCCGGCCTATCTCAAGCCGATCATCGGACTCGAGCGCGGACTCACCGATCCGATCACCG
>JAFEFK010000618.1 GCA_018240625.1 Pseudomonadota bacterium | reverse complement strand
GAAATTGTGACGCGCATCATTTGAAATCGGCCCAGCCGGCGTCCGGCTTGAACCGGCCGCCGAATTTGGCCGCCAGCGCACGCAGGGCCGCTTCCACATTGTCGGAGCCGCGCGTGCGCGCGTAATTCAGCGGGCCGCCGCGGAACGGCGCGTAGCCGGTACCGAAGATCATCGCACCGTCGACGACATCGGCATTGTCGACGATGCCCTCGCGCAGGCAGGCAACGCAGACGTTCGACATCGGCAGCACGAGGCGATCGATCATTTCAGGCGTGACTTGCTGGGCGCTCGGCCCGGCGTCGCCCTTGTCGGCCTTGCCGTCTTTCCAGACGTAGAAGCCCTTGCCGGTCTTGCGGCCGAGCTCGCCCTTGGCCACCTTGTCGCGCAGCCAGCCGGGCGTCGGCGGCAACAGGTCGCCGAACTTCGAACGCAGCATGTCGCCCACGGCAAGACAGATATCGAGGCCGACCTGATCGGCCAGCTCAATGGGGCCCATCGGCATGCCGAATTTTTCGGCGGCCGCATCGATCACGGTCTTGTCGATCTTCTCGTCCAGCATCACCATCGCTTCGAGCATGTACGGCGTCAGCGCGCGGTTGACGAGAAAACCCGGCGAGCTCTTGACCGGCAGCGGCAGCCGATCGATGGCGCCGACGAAAGCCAACGCCTCCTTCAGGATCTGCGGATCGGCGGCATCGTGGCTGACCACCTCGACCAGTTGCAGACGCGACACCGGATTAAAGAAATGCAAGCCGATCAGCCGCTCCGGATGTTGCAACGTGGTGCGCAAATCCTGCAACGGAATGCTCGAGGTGTTGGTGGCGAGAATCGCGCCCGGCTTCATGTTCGGCTCGAGGCCGGCATAGACTTTCTGCTTCAGTTCGAGCTTTTCCGGAACCGCCTCGATGATGAGATCGGCTGATCGCACGCCCTCGCCGCCAAGGTCCGGCATCAGCCGATCGAGCGCGTCGCGCACCTCGGTCTTCTTGCGGACGATCTTGCCGAACAAATCCGCCGCGCGCTTGATCGCGCCCGCGATTGGCTCGGGCTTCATGTCCGCCAGCGTCACCCGGATATCCTGATGCGCGCACCATGCCGCGATGTCGCCGCCCATCGCGCCCGCACCGATGACATGGAGGTGCTTCACTTTGTTGCCGTCGCCGGCGAGCTTCTTCATCTGCTCGCGCAGGAAGAACACCCGGATCAGGTTCTGCGCCGTCGGCGTCACCATCAGATCGGCGAACGAGCGCTTCTCGTTGGCCAGCATCGCCGCCTTGTCGCCGCCGTGCTTCTCCCAGAGGTCGATCAGCGCATACGGCGCGGGATAGTGCTCATGCGGGGCGGCCTTTTCGGCTTCCTTGCGCATCCGCGAGCCCAGCAAACCGCGCACCGGGCCGAAGTTGAGCAACGCATTGAGCGCGCCGGGTCTGGCGCGCGTGAGACGGCCGGCGACCGCATCCTTCACCGCATTGAGGACGTGCCGCTCCTGCGTCACCGCATCGACGAGGCCGAGCGACTTCGCTTTCCTCGCATCGATGGTCTTGCCGGTCAGCATCAAGGTCATCGCCTGCATCGGATTGACCAGTTCGGTGAACCGCGCGGTGCCGCCGAGACCGGGATGCAGACCGAGCATCACTTCCGGGAAACCGAAGCGCGCGTCGTCGATGGCGATGCGCATCTGGCACGCCAGCGCCACCTCGAGTCCGCCGCCGAGACAGAAGCCATGGATCACGGCGACGGTGGGCATCCTCAAGGCTTCGAGCCGGTCGATCACCGCATGGGCGCGGCCGATCTGCGCCTCCACCGCTCGCGGGTCGGTCGTGCCGCGGAATTCGTTGACGTCGGCACCAGCGATAAAGCCGGAAGTCTTTGCCGAGCGGATGACGATGCCCGTTGGCCGCTGGCTTTCCAGCGTGGTGAGGATCGTGTCGAACTCCTCCAACACCTCCGACGACAGCGTGTTCGCGCTGGCATCGGCGCGATCGAACAGCACCCATGCCACGCCATCGGTATCGCGCGTCAGCTTGAAGTTGCGGTAAGCGCCGCCGGCGTCGGGTGCCGGGCCCAACTCCAGCACACGGTCGGCGAGAACGTCCATGATTTTCGAGTCCATGACGTTCCCTTATCCAATTTGACAAGACTGATGCGCTTGCAACAACACAGGCGCGCTCCCTCTCCCCCATAGCCCGTCGAAGACGGGCGTAACCGCCCTTATGAGGGAGAGGGTTGGGGTGAGGGGGCGCGGAACTATCGCGAGGGCGTAACCCCTCACCCGACCGTCTTCGCTACGCTTCGCCGGTCGACCTCTCCCTATGGGAGAGGTGAAAAAACATTCGCGCATCGAGCCATCAGAAATCATAACTACACCGTCTCGATCAGCATGGCGCCGCCCTGCCCGCCGCCGATGCATTCGGTGGCGATGCCGCGTTTGGTGCCGAGCCGCTTCATGGCATTGACCAGATGCAGCACGATGCGGTTGCCCGAGGTGCCGACGGGATGCCCGAGGCTGACGGCGCCGCCATCGACATTGAGTTTGGCGCGGTCGATCGCGCCTGCCGCGCCGTCGAGGCCGAGTATCTCGCGGCAGAACTTCTCGTCTTCCCACGCGGCGAGACAGCCGAGCACCTGCGTGGCGAAGGCTTCGTTCAACTCCCAGGTCTCGATGTCGGGCAACGACAGTTTCTGCCGCTTGAGAATTTCGGTGGCCGACAGCACCGGCCCGAGTCCCATGATACTGGGGTCGAGCGCCGACCACTGGCTGTCCATGATCATGGCTTTGGGTTTGAGGCCGTATTTGTTGACCGCATCTTCCGATGCCAGAATGGTCCAGCACGCGCCGTCGGTGATCTGCGACGAGTTGCCGGCGGTGACCTGTCCCCACGGCCGCTCGAACACCGGTTTGAGTTTCGCGAGCGACTCCATCGAGGAGTCCGGACGCACGCCGTCGTCGTGATCGTAGAATTTTCCGTCGCGCGCGAACGCCGTCTCGACCTCGCCCTTGAGCCAACCTTCCGCCTGCGCTTTCGCGAGCCGCTTGTGGCTCTCCACCGCATAGGCATCGGATTGCGCACGCGTGATGCCGAACAGATGGCCCACGACCTCGGTGGTCTGCCCCATGTTGAGTTCGGTGATCGGATCGGTGAGTCCG
>JAFEFK010000617.1 GCA_018240625.1 Pseudomonadota bacterium | reverse complement strand
GAAGACGGGGTTTTCGATTTCACATGGCTGCGATGCGTCTCGCCAAACCGGCACGGAAGCCGGCGAAGGCGAAAGGTGTGTCGCGAGCGAAGCGTAAAACAGCAGTTCCATCGAAGCCCGCAACGGGTTCGTCGCGGGTCAAGAAGAAGCCGCTGTCTTTGGCCGAGCCGGACCTCGCAGCAAAACCTGTGGGACGTGCTCTCAAAACAAAATCCAGACCGAAAGCGCAGAACGCAGAAGCCACGCCGTGCACGGCGGCGGCAACGCCGTCGCTCGCCGGGATGCCTCAATCGGGCAAAGCGGCCGCCGCAGTTGCCGCGCGCAAGGCCACGATGGCTGCGAGCCTGCTGCGCGTCGGCAAGGACGACCCCGTTATCGCCGATGACAACGATGAAGCGGCGAAGGCGGGACTGGCCAAACAGCGCGCGCGGCGGACGTCAGCCCGGCGCAAGGACGAGCCTAGCCCGCGCATCAAACGCACGGCGGTCGAGCGCATCGACGATCCGCCGCCCGCGACGGGCGCGCTTCTGATCGAGCGGGTCACGCGCGCCATCGAGCGCGAACTGTCGCTGATCGAAGTTATTGTCGGCGGCGTCAGGTTGAAGGGACATCAGCGCACCGAAGCCGAGCGCCGCGCCCGCACACTGGCAAGCCTGGCGCGGACGCTCGGTGAGGTGACGCGGTTGCGTGCCGGTCAACAGAAAGCAACCGCCGCCAATGACGACACCGTGCCCCGCGATCTCGACGAGTTCCGGCGCGCGCTTTCGCGCCGACTGGAACAACTGGTCGCCGCACCAGCGCCGGCTCCTGCTCGAGAGCATGAGTGAGGAGGAACTCGGATTTCTCGCCCGCCAATGGGATATTTTTGCGCACGATCATCAGCGTCCGCCGGAACTTGCACCGAACGGCGCACCATGGCTGACCTGGCTGATGATCGGCGGACGCGGCGCGGGAAAAACGCGCGCGGGCGCGGAATGGATTCGCGCGCAGGCGCTGGGCCTGCCACCGTTTGCCAGCGCGCCGGTTGAACGCATCGCGCTGGTCGGCGAAACCGAACATGACGCGCGCGAGGTGATGATCGAGGGTGTCTCGG
>JAFEFK010000616.1 GCA_018240625.1 Pseudomonadota bacterium | reverse complement strand
GATGCTCACGCGCGGAGTATGATTTTCGATCTCGACACGGCGATTCAAAGCCTTGTTGAACGTCTTGGGCGTGATGACCCTGAAACGGTCAAATTGACCGGTATCTATCACAACCTCATTCGCTACTGGGCCGAGGTATAAACGCGGCAATGTTTAGAACGTCTCTAATAAGACTTTCATTAGCGGCCACGCTGATCGTGATGTCACTGGCGTCATCCGCGGTTGCTCAGCAGCAGGCCGTGACGCCACAAGCGGCGCCCGCTGTTGCGCAGACGCCGCCGGCCGCGACTCCGGTCCCTGCGCCAGCGGCATCGCCGTCGGCAGCGTCGCCATCTGCCGTTCCGACTGCCGTCACGCCACCTCCCGCCCAGTCGCAGCCGAGCGCATCGCAACCGTCCGCCGCCAGCACTGCGGCCGCACCCGGCGACTTGACCGCCAGTCCGCTGAAATCGGTGCCAACGGCGCTTCGCGAGTTGTCGCCGTGGTCGATGTTCTTGTCGGCCGACATCATTGTGAAGATTGTGATGGTCGGGCTTGCGTTCGCGTCGCTCGTGACCTGGACCATCTTCATCGCAAAGCTGATCGAAGTGTCGCTGGCCCAGACCAAACTGCGGCGCGCCCTGGCCAAGATCGGCGATGCGCGCTCGCTCGCCGAGGCGCGGGTCGCGCTCGGCGAAAAGCGGGGCGTGCTGGCGTCGTTCCTCGCCGCGGCCTTGCACGAGGCGCGGCTGTCGGCCGGAATTTCCAGTGACGCCGGCATCAAGGAACGCGCTGCATCGAGTTTTGCCGAGATCGTCCGCGCCGAGGGCCGCCGCATCCGGTTCGGCATGGGGTTGCTCGCAACCATCGGCGCCACGTCGCCCTTCGTCGGCCTGTTCGGCACGGTCTGGGGCATCATGAACAGTTTTATCGGCATCTCGAAGGCGCAGACCACCAACCTCGCGGTGGTGGCGCCAGGCATCGCCGAGGCGTTGCTCGCCACCGCGATTGGTCTTGTGGCGGCGATCCCCGCAGTCATCATCTACAACCATTTCGCGCGGGTCACGCGGGTCTATCTCGAGTTCGTCGGCCGGGCATCGGGTGCGGCTGCGCGTCTGCTATCGCGCGATCTCGACCGGACTCATGGCGGACATCTGTCGCGTGCGGCGGAGTAGGCGCAGGAGTTCGTTATGGGCGCATCGATTGCAGAAGGCGGTTTTGACGACGACGAG
>JAFEFK010000615.1 GCA_018240625.1 Pseudomonadota bacterium | reverse complement strand
GGAGGTATGACGGTGCGATAAGCTCGTGCTGTACCGCGACGGTTCTAATGGTCGATCCGTGCGCGATGCACCCTTTCGAAATGCGGGTGATATTGATGCGGCTGGATGGCGATATCGAGCAGGGCCGGAATGCCTTTGGCGTTGGCGTCGCACGCTTGCCGGACGGCGCTCGCCAACGCGGCCGGATCTGTCACGCGAATGCCAAGGCATTTCTGCGCCTTTGCTATCGCCGCGAAGTCGCTGCTGATCTCGAAGCCTGTACAGCGAAACGGCTTGTTGGTTATGAGTTGATTGTACTGCACCCAGCCAAAGGCGGAGTTGTTGAGGACGACCCATGTGATTCCGCAGCGCCGCTCGGCCGCAGTGGCGAGCTCAACGATTGACATCTGCATGGCACCGTCGCCGACAATGCAGACGACTTTCTTGTCGGGGCGAGCGAGTTTGGCGCCGATCGCTCCAATCGCTCCCATGCCCATGGCCGTTTGTTCGGCCATGGGAACGCAATCGTTCACATCGAGCACCCGATAGTGAGGCCAGTAATAGCACCAAAGGTCCGCACCGCCGTTCTCCTTCATCAGAATGGTGTCCCGCCCGAAGACGCGACCGACCTGCTCCAGCACATAAGGCACCTTGATGGGTGATGAGTCATCGGTGTTATGACTCTGCAGTATTGGCAGATAGGCCTCCTTCGCCGCCGCGATCGCGCGCCGCCGATCGGCCCTGACTTTCGCCGGCACCTCGGGGAGTTGAGCGAGTATATCTTGCACGGTAAGGTCCGCGTCCCCGACCAGAGCGACGTCGGGCCTCATGTTCATCCCTATGGTTTCGGGATCGACATCGATCTGGATAAAGCGCGCCTCGCGCGGCCAGAACTGCCAGCTGTTGGTCGAGAAGGCTTCGAGCCGCGACCCGATTGAGATCACGAGGTCGGCGCTGTCCCACCAGCTTTTGCCTGCTTCGGTGAAATAGAGTCCAGTCTGCCCAAGAGCGTATTCCTGGTCTTCGGGATAGATGCCACGCCCGCCGGGCGTGGTCATCACGGGCATGGCGACACGGTCGGCCAACGTGGCCACGGCGTCCGCCGCTCCGGAAAAGACGGCCCCGGATCCACAGACCATGACAGGCCTCTTCGCACCGGCGATCAGTTCGGCCGCAGCGCGCACCGCGTCGGAATCGGGCCGCGAACGGTGCCGACGATAGCCCTGGCGGTAATCCGCCATCTCGACTTCAATATCGGCCAGATCGGAAGCGATCTCGATAAAAACGCCACCGGGGCGTCCGTTCATGGCGATAGCAAAGGCCCGTTCCATTATCCACGGAATGCGCGACACATCAGTCACCCTGACGGCCCATTTCGTGACAGGACGCATCAAGGCTACGGCATCGAGTTCCTGAAACGCTCCCATGCCATTGTGCCCCTCCACCACTCCGTTGACGATGGC
>JAFEFK010000614.1 GCA_018240625.1 Pseudomonadota bacterium | reverse complement strand
TCGCGGCATTATCGGGGGCGTAACCGGCGATCGGCGAGAAATAGACCGCGCAGACAACAGCAGGGCCATGATAGCCCTTTTCCGCCTTCACCATTTCCATGCGCTTGAAGTCGAGGCGCAGATCGTAGCGCATGCGGCCGTCGAAAACGGGAGTCGTGACACGGCAGGCCTCCGGACCCAGCGGATCGGCGGTGCCGGGCACGCGACGCAACGATCCGGTCATGGGATCGAACACGCCACGCTTGTGCGCGTCGGTGACCGGAATGCGCTTGTCGTCGACGGGAGGCTCGGGGGTGATGACAAAATCCTTCACGTTGCCACCCGCAAGCGACATGTGAATCGTCTCCGACTTTTTCGCCAGCGTTGTCGCCGTATAAGTCGCGGGAACCAGTACGCCATTGGCGATGCGGCCCTGCGAGGCGATGGTGCCGGTGCCGTGAGAAAACGCCTTGAGCAGCCCGACGGTGCCGCCGCTGGCCGCAGCGGAATACTGGTCGTCCATAACTTCGATCGTCCAGGCGCCGGTGCCGATCAGAATCCCGGACAAGGTGACGTCATACCGGGCATCGAGTTTGCCTTGCGCAGCCGCCGGGCTTGCGAGTGTCACCATCGCGGCACAAAGCCCAAGGGCGCCGCCGGCCACGGTCCGGGCCATGGCAGGTATCGAACGCGGCAACATCGTACGGGATACGCTCAATGAAGGTAGGTCCTGCACGTCGGATTGAGTTCCTGCGCGGCTTCCTTCAGCCTTGCGGATGTTTTTGTCTGTTCTCGCAACCGGTACATACTCATGTAGGCAGAAATTGTACGCGGGCAACGCGACAAGCCGCGAGGCCGTGAAACCGGTTGCCTGTCGATATCGCGGTTCGCCGCCAGTGGAGGGTGCGGTGTTTCGACAACCACCGGAACCACCCATTCATGATGTCGGCAGGGATTGCGCCCTTTGTATGATGTGACGGCGATCTGGACATCCGCCGAAAACCCGCCAAAATGAAGCAGTTAATGCTCATTTTGTACCGGAAATGAAGCCGATCGGCGTCCGATACCTTGACGCCTCGCCGCTCTCCCCCTATAGGTCCGCGGTTCCTGAAATGGACGCGATTTTGAACCCTCGAGCCTGCCTTGATGGCCGGTGCCGGGGACGACAGAGGATTTTCGCCATGTCTCGGCGCTGCGAACTGACAGCCAAGGGCCCCCAGGTGGGCCACAAGGTAAGCCACTCGAATATCAAAACCAAGCGGCGCTTCCTGCCGAACCTGGTGAACGTGACATTCCTGTCCGACGCGTTGGCCAAGCCGGTGCGGCTGCGGGTGTCAACCAATGCGCTGAAGAGCGTCGATCATCGCGGCGGCCTCGATGCGTTCCTGCTCAAGGCCAAGGATGCCGAACTGTCGCAGAAGGCGATTGAGATCAAACGCGCGATCCAGAAGAAGCAGGTCGCCAAAGCGAGCTGATCGCTCTCGCGGCAATCGCGGATTTTTCAAAAGGCCGGATCGAAAGATCCGGCCTTTTTTGTTTCCATAACGGAACATGAAATTCGTCACACAGATAATTCTTTCACCGCCGCAAACCTGGTTGAAACAAATCTATCGCCGTCAGCCGGTCACGCAGCAGCAATATCGTCTTTTTCGGGCGCATCTCGATTGCCGCATGACGGGGGAATAGATTGAGGCCTGTAGCGTGAGGCCTTGAGGGCACTCCGCGATACAGGTGGAGTTGCCGATGGCACGACTGATCAACCCGTTGAAATCAGCCTCCCGCCGGGCGATGCGCCGGTTCACGCGGTTTATCGAAATCGCAGCGGCGAGCCTGCCCGCGGTCGGTGTCTGACGCCTGCGACCGCGTCCCTCACTGATTATTGATACGACGCGACGATATCCGAGACCGCGCGCTCCAGTTGCCGCGCTGTCGCACACTGGCGCACCACCGAACAGAACGTCGCGTAGCGCGTCATCTCGGAGTCGCCGAATCCCCACGCCGTCCGCCCTTCCGGATTGAGCCAGACCAGGCGCTTTGAGCGCTCGCCGATACGCTTCAGGATATCCGCGCGCGGATCCAGATTGTTGCTGCGGGCATCGCCGAGCACGATCACGGTCGTCTGCGGCGTCACCGCGCTCATCGCCAGTTTCTCGAAATCGGCGAACGAGCGCCCGTAGTCGGACGATCCAAACCCGGCCTTCGACATGATCTCGGCCATCGCCTCCTCCGGCGATTTGGCCTCGAGGATATCGCTGACTTCGATCAGGTGGCCCGAGAATGCGAACGAGCGGACATCCGACACCACCTCGTGCAGGCTGTGAATCAGCAGCAGGAAAAAATCCGACACCCGCGCCACCGACCCCGAGACATCGCAGATCGCCACGATCTTCGGCCGGTCGCGGTGCTTGCGCTTCCATGCCGTCAGAAACGGCACGCCGCCCCACGCGGCATTGCGCCGGATGGTGCGGCGGACATCGAGATGGCCGCGCCGCTGCCGCTTGCGCGGCTTGCTGTAGCGCTCGCGCAAGCGCCGCGCGATCTTGCGGATCAGCGCGCGCATCTGGGCGACCTGCCGGGGCTCGAGCCGCGCCATCGGCGCGTTGCGCAAAATTTCGTTGCGCAGATTTTCCGCTTCCTCGCGCCCGTACAGAAGCAGCGCCTGCGACACCGCATCGCGCACGTCATCGCGCAACCGCTCGGTCGCCATCGCCAGCCGCTCGGCCAACCCGGGATTGGAGACGATCAGATCGTCGATGTCGTCGCGCAGGCGCTGAATGCCGAGCTGGTCGAGGATGCGCGCCGAAAACAGGCCGCGCTGGGTGAAATACCGGATCTCGGTCAAATTGGCCGCGCTCGATGCGTTGGCGATCGCGGCCGCAATCTCGGCGCGGTCCTGCGACAACAGCATTTGTGCGAGAGGACCGAGACCGGACAGCGCTTCAGCGGGAATCGGCGCGCGCGCTGCCGGATCGCCCGAGGATGGCCCGCCGGCACCCGATTCGTCCGCGGATGGTCCGTCCTCCGCGTCGTCGTCGCCTTCGCCGTTTTCGTTTGCCGCCTGCGACGGCTGCGGACGATCGAAAAACAGATCGAAACATTCGCCGAGCGACTTCTTCTCGTCCTGCGTCTTGGCGAGCGTCAGCAGCAACGTATCGCGCAGAATGCCCCGATCGGTAAAGCCGACTTCGGCGACGGCGCGCATCGCATCGATACTTTCGGCCGGAGATACCCGGACGCCGGCGCCGCGCGCGGCGCGAAAGAAGCGATGCAGGTTTTCGCGCATGTCAGCGCGCC
>JAFEFK010000613.1 GCA_018240625.1 Pseudomonadota bacterium | reverse complement strand
GAGGGGGCACCTTCCTTTGGCGCGGAAGAGGCCCCCTCACCCGACACCTTCGGTGTCGACCTCTCCCCCTCAAGGGCGTTTACGCCCGTCTTCGACGGGCTATGGGGGAGAGGTGAAGCGGCGGCAGACGCATCCTCGCCGTCCGCGAGAATGGTGGCGATCGGCGTATTCACCGCGACGTCGGCGGTGCCTTCCGGGATCAAAATCTTGCCGAGGGTACCCTCGTCGGTGGCCTCGACCTCCATCGTCGCCTTGTCGGTCTCGATCTCGGCGATGACGTCGCCGGACTTGATGGTCTCACCTTCCTTCTTCAGCCACTTGGCGAGGTTACCTTTCTCCATCGTCGGCGAAAGCGCGGGCATCAGAACTTGAATTGGCATGGGTGCTCCGGAATCTACTGGCGCGCTTAGCGATAAATGTCGGTGTAGAGTTCTGACACGTCGGGCTCGGGGTCGTGCTGCGCAAAATCCGCCGCTGCGTTGACGATCTCGCGGACCTCCGCATCGATCTTCTTCAGTTCATCCTCTGTGACCTTGTTCGCCAGCAACCGGGTACGAACCTGCTCGATCGGATCGGAATCGTGCCGGACCTTGTCGACCTCCTCGCGCGTGCGGTACTTCGCCGGATCCGACATCGAATGACCGCGATAGCGGTAGGTCTGCATCTCCAGAATGAACGGCCCGTTGCCCTCGCGGCACCACTTCACGGCCTTGTCGCCCGCGGCCTTCACGGCGCGGACATCCATGCCGTCGACCTGCTCGCCGGGAATGTTGAAGGACACGCCGCGCTTGGAAAAATCGGTTTGCGCCGAGGACCGCGTCACCGACGTGCCCATGGCGTAGCGATTGTTCTCGATGATGTAGATCACCGGGAGCTTCCACAGCTCCGCCATGTTGAAACTCTCGTAGACCTGGCCCTGATTGGACGCGCCGTCGCCGAAGTACGCGAGGCTGACGTTGTCGTTGCCACGATAGCGGTTGGCGAATGCGAGGCCGGTGCCGAGCGACACCTGCGCGCCGACGATACCGTGCCCGCCGTAAAAGTGCTTCTCCTTGCTGAACATGTGCATGGAGCCGCCCTTACCCTTGGAATAACCGCCGCGGCGGCCGGTCAGTTCGGCCATCACGCCCTTGGCGTCCATGCCGCAGGCCAGCATGTGACCGTGATCGCGGTATCCGGTTATGACCTGATCGCCTTCCTTGAGCGCCATCTGCATCCCGACCACGATGGCTTCCTGGCCGATATAGAGATGACAGAAGCCGCCGATTGCGCCCATTCCGTAGAGCTGGCCGGCTTTCTCCTCGAAGCGCCGGATCAGCAACATGTCGCGCAGCGCCTGAATATCCTGCTCACGCGTGAACTCGGGGGGCGACGAACTGCGGGAACCGTTGCCTGCTGCCTGCGCGGCGCTCTTCTTGGGTGCGGCCATATGAAATCCGGATGCGAGAAAGGATACCCCTCTCTAGCCCAACTCCGACCGCCTTGAAAGCAGCGCGTGATCAAAGTGATGCACCGCGTCTCTCGCAGTGCAGCGAGGCGCGAAATTTTCGTGACCGAAACCTTGGATTTTTGAAATTAGACTAAAACGCGTGCGAGCAATGGCCGCGTTCGCCGGCCGCGAACGAACATCAGGCGATCACCACAGCGGCAGGGTTATTTCGAGCGGATGACGCGGATCAGTTCGCGGGGGTTCGCGTAGTCGAGCTGATAGCGCACGCGCTCGTCAAGCATATCCGGATCGATTCCGCTCGGCCGCAGCAGCGAAACCCGCTGCTCGCCCTCGGCACGCTCCTTCTTCAGCCGCGCCAGCTCCGACGTCAGCGCGATGATCTCCTGATCGAGCTCCTGCCGGGCATTCAAACCATACTTGCCGGTATAAGCGTTGACGCCGAAATAGCCGACGATCATCGCCGCCATCGTATAGAGGGCGAGCCCGGTGAGCACGGATTTGAGTCGTGAGCGCGATACCATGGCTCACGATGCGGTGTGCCCGGTTAACGTTTCGCTAACAGTCGGACCTGCACGACGAACGGAATCGCTATTTCTTCTGCTGCGCCACCCAGGCATCGAAGGCCTTGATGTAGGTTTCGAGAAATTCGCGCAACGGCGCCTTGACGAGATCGCCCTTGTCGTCGAACGCGTCGCCTATACCGCCGATATAGGCCTCCGGCTGTTGCAGGATGGCGATGTTGAGGAAGGTCAGCGACTGGCGCAGATGATGATTGGCGCCGAACCCGCCGATGGCGCCCGGAGAATTGCTGATGACCCCGCCTGGCTTGCGATCGAATACACTCTTGCCATAGGGCCGCGATCCGACATCGATGGCATTTTTCAAGACCCCCGGAACGGAGCGGTTGTATTCGGGCGTGACAAACAAGACCGCGTCGGCCTTCCTGACGCGATCGCGAAAACTCACCCAATCGGCGGGCGGGGTCGCCTCGAGATCCTGGTTGTAAAACGACAATCCGCCAAGCGTGACGACGTCAAGCTGCAGCGACGGCGGCGCGAGCTTCGTCAGCGCCTTTGCAATTTTCAGGGAAAACGACTCTTTGCGAAGGCTGCCGACAATGACGGCGACGCTATACGGGGAAGCCATAAATCAATCCTCTGGTTGAAAGCCGCATACCGGCTAACGGCAACGTAGCCATCTCCGAGAAAGATGCAAGTGCATCCATTTGCCTTGCTGTCCGATCACGGAAAGTGATGCACCTCATTCCGCCGCGGTCACCCGCACGTCGGATGCCACCTCGTCGTTATGCTGTCCGAGTTTTGGCGCATCGCTGCGTGGGTACGGCCGCTCGCCATCGAAGACGATCGGCAAGCCGACCACATTCAGTTCGGTGCCCGGGAGGTTGCGCAGCAAATCGGCCGCTAGGAGCTGTTCGGTCTTCGACAGTTCGGGAATGTCATTCACGGGGCTGCAGGGCACGCCGACATCCTCGAGTCCGGCCATCCACTCCGCGCGCGTGCGCGTGCGCAGCACCGGTTTCATCAGGTCGATCAGCGCGTGGCGATTGGCCGCGCGGTCACGCACCAGCACAAAGCGCGGATCGGTGATCCACTCGGGGTGACCGAGCACGCGGGCGCATTTGGCAAATAGCCGGTCATTGCCGGCCGCAATGCAGATCGGGCGATCCGATGTCTCGAACACCTGATAGGGCACCAGCGTAAAGCTCGCGCCGCCATGGCGCTTCGGCGGCGTACCCGTGTGCAGATAGCCATTGAGCGGGCCTTCCACCCACGCCACGGCGCTATCGAACAACGACGTGTCGATCACGCAACCCTTGCCGGTCCGGTGCCGCGCCTGCAATGCGCCGAGCGCGCCGATCACGCACCACTGCGCGGTCGCGCGGTCGTTGATCGCCGGCGCGCAAAATGTCGGGGGATCGTCGGGACGCCCGGTCAGCGACATCACGCCGCCATAAGCCTGCAACAGCGGATCAAAACCGGGCGCCTCGCGCAGCGGTCCCTTCGGGCCGAACGCCCACACCGAACAATAGATCAGCCGCGGGTTGACCGCGCACATCACATCCGGGCCGATGCCGCACTCGGCGACCACACCCGAGCGCAAATTCTGGATCAGGATGTCGGCGTCGGCGACCAGTATTTTCAGTTTCGCAACGTCGGCGGGATTCTTGATATCGAGCGTCACCGATTTTTTGTTGCGGTTCATCGAATGGAACAGCATGGAATCGCCATCGATGAACGGAGGCCCCCAGGCGCGCGCATCGTCGCCGCCGTCGTGCTTCTCGATCTTGATAACTTCAGCGCCCATGTCCCCGAGGATCATGCCCGCCATCGGCCCCGCGACCGCCTGCCCGATTTCAATGACTTTGATGCCTGCAAGCGGTCCGCTCATCGCATGTCTCCCTGAATTCTTGTCGCGTCAGTCTTCTTGGCCGATAACGAATTGGCGAACGCGGCAGCCCAGCGGGTGATCTCACCCAGCCTTGCTTGGATCGATGAGAAATTTCTCGCCGGTGGCGCGCTTGGCGTAGACGGCGACATTATCGAGCTGAAGCGCCTCCTGCAACGACACCACGCGCGTGTAGTGGCTCGCGAACGTCGTCTTCAGTTCGTCGATCACGCGCTGACGCAACCGCGCGCCATCGGCCGCGCCGATCTTCATCAGAAATGGAAACAGCAGCCAGCCGCCGACGCCCCACGCCATGCCGAACGCGCGGTTGAGTTCGATCGGGCCGGGATCGAGGCTGCCATAGATGTAGACCTGCTTGTGCACACTGGACCCGTAACGGCTGTAGACCTTCGCCGTCTTGTTCGCGGCAACTTCCATGCACGTCAAAATCTGACCTGCCAATTTGCCGCCGCCGATGGCATCGAACGCCAGCGTCGCGCCGGTCTCGACCAGCGCGTCGGTCAGATCGCCCATGAAATCCGGCGATGTGGAATCGACGACATATTTCGCGCCGATCTTGCGCAGGATCTCGGCCTGCTCGGAATTGAGCACGATGTTGACCAGCGCGACGCCGTCCTTGATGCAGATCTTGTTGAGCATCTGCCCAAGATTGGATGCGGCCGCGGTATGCACCAGCGCCTTGTGCCCTTCCCGCTTCATGGTCTCGACCATGCCGAGCGAGGTCAGCGGATTGACGAAACACGATGCGCCGTCCGCAGCGCTGGCTCCCGCCGGGAGCGGCAGACAATCGCGCACCTTCATGGTGCGGTACTGCGCGTACATCGCGCCGCCGATCATGGCGACGGTCTTGCCGAGCAGCGCCTTCGCAGCATCCGACGAACCCGCCTTCACCACGGTGCCCGCGCCTTCGTTGCCGACCGGCATCGACTCGTCGAGCCGCGCCGCCATGGCTTTCATCGCCGCGTCCGGCACCTTGGCGGTCAGGATCGGTTGCGTCGACGTCCCCGACACCTTCGCGGTTTTGAGATCGGCAGGCCCGAGCAACAGGCCGAGGTCCGACGGGTTGATCGGCGACGCCTCGACCCGCACCACCACCTCGTCGGCTTCCGGTTCGGGAACGGCGACCTGCGCCAGCGATACCTCGAGTTCGCCGCTTTTCTTGAGCAGGGAGCGAAGCTGAAGTCCTGTCGTATGATCGGCACTCATCGCAAATCTCCCTGCTGACTATCTTGACTGTCGCTTTACGCCAGCGCCTTCAGCGCCGCCTTGCCTGCGTATTTCGCCTGCGTGCCGAGTTGCTGTTCGATCCGCAGTAACTGATTGTATTTCGACGTACGGTCCGCACGTGCCAGCGATCCCGTCTTGATCTGCCCGCAGTTGGTGGCGACCGCGAGATCGGCAATGGTGGAATCCTCGGTCTCGCCGGAGCGATGCGACATGACGGCGGTATAGCCCGCCTTGTAGGCCATTTCGACCGCGGCAAGCGTCTCGGTCAGCGTGCCGATCTGATTGACCTTGATCAGGATGGAATTGGCGCGGCCGTTCCTGATGCCGTCGGCGAGCCGTGTCACGTTGGTGACAAAGAGGTCGTCGCCGACGAGCTGGCATTTGCTGCCGATCAGGCCGGTCAGCTCCTTCCAGCCGTCCATGTCGTCTTCGCTCATGCCGTCCTCGATCGAGACGATCGGATAGCGCGACGCGAGATCGGCCAGATATTTCGCCTGCTCGGAACGCGAGCGGGTCTTGTTCTCGCCGCCGTAAACGTAGTTGCCGTCCTTGAAAAACTCGGTTGCCGCGCAATCCAGCGCCAGCATCACGTCGTCGCCGGCCTTGTAGCCGGCCTTGGTGATCGCGCCCATGACGAACTCCAGCGCAGCATCCGCCGACGGAATGTTGGGCGCAAAGCCGCCCTCGTCGCCGACGTTGGTGTTGTGACCGGCCTTCTTCAGTTCGGCTTTCAGCGTGTGAAAAATTTCCGAGCCGCAGCGCAGGCCTTCCGCGAAGGTTTTGGCGCCGACCGGCATGATCATGAATTCCTGGAAGTCGATCGGATTGTCGGCATGCACGCCGCCATTGATGATGTTCATCATCGGCACCGGCAATGTCCGCGCCGAGGTGCCGCCGACGTAGCGATACAGCGGCATGTCGAGCGACTCCGCCGCCGCCTTGGCGGCCGCCAGCGACACACCGAGGATAGCGTTGGCGCCGAGACGGCTCTTGTTCGGCGTGCCGTCGAGCTTGATCAGCGTCTCGTCGATCTGCACCTGCTGCTCGGCGTCCATGCCGCCGATCGCATCGAAGATTTCGCCGTTGACCGCGTCGACCGCCTTCTGCACGCCCTTGCCGAGATAGCGTCCCTTGTCGCCGTCCCGCAATTCCACGGCTTCATGCGCGCCGGTGGAGGCGCCCGAGGGCACCGCGGCCCGCCCCATCGCACCGTCTTCCAGCACCACATCGACCTCAACGGTCGGATTGCCGCGGCTGTCGAGAATTTCGCGGCCGATGATGTCGACGATGGCAGTCATGAGAACCTCTTGGGACACGTGGGGCAGGAATAGGCCGTGCTTCTACAGCAATGCCGGGACAGGGAAAAGGCCGCCCAAATGTGTCTGCCCCGTGACGCCTGCGCCGGGATTGGCTATCAGGAGCATCAACGGAGACCATCATGTCGAAAAAGCCCCGCTCCTCGTCCAAACACGCCGGCCTGCAGCTTGGCCGTGCCGTCGCATGGCCGGACTCGCCCGACAGCGCAAAACTCGACCGCGTGCCCAATCCGCAAAAGGACACGGATTACGTCGTGCGGTTCACGGCGCCTGAATTCACGTCCCTTTGCCCGATCACCGCGCAACCCGATTTCGCGCATCTGATGATCGACTACGTCCCGGACCAATGGCTGCTGGAATCAAAATCGCTCAAACTCTACATCGCGAGTTTTCGCAATCACGGCGCCTTCCATGAGGATTGCACGGTCGGGATCGGCAAGCGGATCGCATCGGAGATCAAACCGAAATGGCTGCGCATCGGCGGCTACTGGTATCCGCGCGGCGGCATTCCGATCGACGTGTTCTGGCAGACCGGCAAATTGCCGAAGGGCCTATGGATTCCGGACCAGGGCGTCGCACCCTATCGCGGGCGGGGTTAACGGCCGGTCGCGCGCGCAGCCTTGCCTGTCAGCAATCGCGCGCAAACGAACCCGAGGATCGTGATGATCACAGCACTTGTCGCCAGCGTCGGCAGCTTGCCGATACTGGAGAGGCTGAGGCCATAGGCGATCGGACCCGCCGTCTGCCCCATGAAGAAGAAGAACGAATGCAGCGACAGCGCGGTCGCCCGCGCCTCCTCCGACAGTTCGCTGGCAAACACCTGAAGGCAGCCGTGCAGCATGTAGAAGCCCCAGCCCATCAGGATGAAGCTGAGCATCTGAATGCGCCAGTCCGGACCGAAACCGATCGCGACGATCTGCGCCGCCACCAGCATGCCGCCAATGATCATCATGCCGCGCTCACCGAGCCGTGGCAGGAAGCGCGACACCGTCATGGTGTAGAACAGCCCGCCGATGGCAAAGCCCGCGATGACGAGTCCCGCGATCGACAGCCGGGTTTCACCGAGCTCGAACAGGAACGCCGCGACATAGGGAAACAACCCGAGCACGCAACAGCCTTCGATGAAGACGGCCGAGTAGCAAACCTTGGCGTTGGGGTTTCTGAAAATCTGCCGATAGCCGTGACGCAGATCGGCAAACTTCATCCGGCGCGATGTCGCAATCGCGTTACTGCGGCGAAATCCGGTTCCGACCGCGACCGCGGCAACGATCGTCAGGAGGCCGAGCACCACCAGCACGCCGCGCCAGCCGACGAGATCACCGATCACGCCGGAGAACGACGCGCCGAGCAGATTGCCGGTCATCGATCCCGCCAGCGTGCGGCCGATCGCGACCTGCCGCTGCGGTACCGGCACAAGGTCGCTGGCCATGCCGAGCGCGACCGGAAACACGCCGCCCGCGCCGATGCCAGCGAGAACGCGAGTCACGAACAGCATCGGGTACGACGTACAGAGCGCGCCGACGATGTTGGCGATGCCGAGCAGCACCAGACAGACCAGCATCAGCCGGCCCTTGCCGAACAGATCGGCGGCCGCGCCGATCAAGGGCTGCACGATGGCGAATGAAAATGCCGTCACCGCCGACAGGCCGGCGGCGGTCGCGACCGTCACCGCCAGGTCGTCGGCGATATGCGGCAGCAGCGGATCCATCGCACGCGTCGACAGGCTCGCCGCGAATGTCGCCAGCGCGATGACGTTCAGAAGCGGCGGCAGTTTATGCTTTGCGGCTGCCGCCGTCGCGGATGATGTCATTTTGCGTGCGCCGGACCGGTCGCCTTCGCCAATGCATCGAATGCCATCAGCCGCCGCACCAAACCTTCGAACTCGCGCAGCGGCACCATGTTCGGACCGTCGGATGGCGCATGGTCAGGATCGGGATGGGTCTCGATGAAGACGCCGGCCACCCCGACGGCCGCGGCCGCGCGCGCCAGCACCGGCACGAATTCGCGCTCGCCGCCGGACGACGTGCCCTGGCCGCCCGGCTGCTGCACCGAATGGGTCGCGTCGAAGATCACAGGTGCGCCGGTGGTGCGCGCGAGGATCGGCAGCGCGCGCATATCCGACACCAGCATATTGTAACCGAACGAGGCGCCGCGTTCGGTCACCAGCACATTGCGATTGCCGCCGCCTACGATCTTGGCGACGACGTTTGCCATGTCCCAGGGCGCCAAAAATTGCCCCTTCTTGACGTTGACGACTTTTCCGGTCGCCGCCGCCGCCAGCAGCAGGTCGGTCTGCCGGCAGAGAAAGGCCGGGATTTGCAGCACGTCCACCGTCTGCGCGACTTCGGCGCATTGCCCGGCCTCGTGCACGTCGGTGAGAACGGGCAATCCGAGCGACGCGCGGATTTCAGCAAAAATCGGCAGCGCCTGCTTCAGCCCGAGCCCCCGCTTGGCTGACGCGCTGGTGCGGTTGGCCTTGTCGAACGACGTCTTGTAGACGAGGCCGATCTTCAGCCGCGCCGCGATCTCCTTCAACACGCCCGCGACCTCGAGGGCATGCGCGCGGCTTTCCATCTGGCACGGGCCCGCGATGATCGACAGTGGCCGGTCATTGCCGAAGCTGACGGATCCGACAGTGACGACAGGTGCGGCGGAGGTGGGCTGATTCAAAATGGATTCCTTAAGTTCTTGCCGACCATGCCGGGCAGCGGCGGCGGGATCAACCGCTTATGCGGCTTCGAATACGAGGGTTGCACCCGACGCGGCTGCGGGCGGAACGACCAGGCAATCGCCGTGGCGGATCGCCGCGACGCCGCCCGCCCGCAGCACGGCGGCTGTCGCGTCGAGATCGGCCACGCTCATGCGCAGAGCATTGAGTGTCATCCCCTCGCCCGCGATCGCCGGCGCCACGCCGAAGCGCGCATGAAAGGCCGCCGGCTTAACGACCGCGATCTCGCCATTCGGCGTCTGCACGGCGATGCCATCGGCATCTGATCCCGGTGCAACGCCCTCAGCCAGCGCTTTCAAAACTTGCACGTGATCAGCCGGCCGTTCCGCGACCAGAACAACCCCGAGGAGACGCTTGGCGCCATTGGCATGTTTCTGGAACGCACGATTCCAGAAATTCTCGGGATAATGATGCTGGCAAACCGCGAAACGCACATTGGGCGAGGCGCGATCCTGTGCGAACGCCAGCGAGAACGCGAGCTTCACCACCGAGCCGTCGGGCCGCTTGCCCTCGCGGGCGAAATCGAACGGCTTGAAGCCGCCGATCCCGGCTGTGTCGAACGCCTTGGCGTCGGCGGCCGCGTCGCTGCTTTTCAGGAGCAGCATCGACAGCCCTTCATGGAGTTTAAGAAAATCGCGATTGTAGGCGCCGAACGAAAACGCCTGCGGACCATGCGGCTGAATCCGTTCCGGCTCGGCGATGGCAAGAAGCTCGAAGTAAAACTCGTCGAGCTGAATGATGCGGTTGTGCGTGCCGAACGGATGCCTGTTGCGCACGCCGACCGTGAAGCCGGCGCGCGTATAGATGTCCGACAGCGCGTCGAGATCGCCGGCGATGTGCACGATATGGTCGGGACCGCCGGGCATCGGCGGCTTACTTGACCGACGAGAAGGCGGTCGGCAGCAGGAACTGGTTGACGATGTTGCCGACGATCTGGCCGTCTTCCTCGGTCTTGGCGCGCGCTGCGATCCACTCCGGATCGCTCTGGAACGCATTCCACTTCTTCTCGCGATCCCCCATCGAGTCCCAGGCCAAAAGGT
>JAFEFK010000612.1 GCA_018240625.1 Pseudomonadota bacterium | reverse complement strand
CGTCGCGGTGATGCGCGTGCTCGGGCGCGACAAGAGTGGACTCGAGCCGGTAGTCGCGCCTGAAGTTTATGGACCGCCGGCGCCGGTACGAATGGCAGAGTAGGGTGTGCCGTGTATCTGAGCGTCATTGCGACGCATTACGCCGAAGCAATCCAGAAGCGACAAAGTTAAGAACCGGATTGCTTCGTCGGCTGCGCCTCCTCGCAATGAGGCATAATTCTACTTTTCCAACGGCTTCAAAATCTTCACCAGTTCGCGGTGCACGAACTCGTTGCCGCAGATCACATTGCCGGTCGTAAGCGGATCGTCATCGCCGCGGATGCCGCTGACGATGCCGCCGGCCTCGCGCAGGATGATTTGTCCGGCGGCCATGTCCCACGGCTGCAGGTTGCGCTCCCAATAGCCATCAAGACGCCCCGCCGCGACGAACGCCATGTCGAGCGACGCCGCGCCGAAACGGCGCAACCCGGCGACCTTCTCCTGAATGGCCGTCATCTCGCGGCGCGATAGTTCGTGATCGCCGCGCCCGATATGCGGAAGGCCGCAGGCGATGACGCATTCGTTCATCTGGCGCCGTCCCGCGACGCGCAGCCGCTGGTCGTTGAGGAAGGAGCCCTTGCCGCGCTCGGCGGTATAGAGCTCATCATTCGCGGGATTGTAGATCACGCCGGCGATCATCACGCCTTCGCGCTGCAGGCCGATCGAAATCGCGAATTGCGGGATGCCGTGCAGAAAGTTGGTGGTGCCGTCGAGCGGATCGACGATCCAGGTATGGCTCTTGTCGGCGCCCTCGCGCTTGCCACCTTCTTCGCCGATGAAGCCGTAGCCTGGGCGCGCCTTGGACAAATCCGCATAGAGCATTTCCTCGGCGCGCTTGTCGGCGAGGCTGACGAAATTCGCCGGCCCCTTCAGCGACACCTGAAGATTTTCGATCTCGCCGAGATCGCGCTTCAGGCTGCGGCCGGCGCGGCGCGCGGCCTTGACCATGACGTTCATAAGGGCTGATTGCAGCATGATCTCGGCTCAGGCGCGATGACGGGAGAGGACTGGGTGCCCTGCGGGGGTGCCGCCGTCAAGGCGGTTCATTTGAGGTCCAGCCATTTGCTGGCGGCTTGCTGGGCCTTTGCGCGCTCTTCCGGCGTCGCTTGCGCCAGCGCTTCGTCGAGCATCAGATCGCCTTTGCCGGCGGTTTTCGCCACGATGTGCCATTTCAGGCCTTCGACCTTGTCCATCGGCGCTCCCATGCCGGTGACGAGCACGCGAGCGAGACGATTTTGGGCGATCGCACTGTTTTGTCTGGCGGCCTTGCGCAGCAGCGAGACTGCGGCGGCCTCGTTTTTCTCTGTGCCGGTGCCGTTGAACAGCGCAATGGCATATTCGACTTCGGCGTCGACGTTGCCGGCGACCGACGCCGCCTGCAGCAGCCGAACCGACTTATATAGATTTTTCTCGACGCCGGTTCCCTCCTTGTAGAACGTCGCCAGCGCGTATTGCGCTTCAGGGTTCCCGGCGTCCGCGGCGAAACGCAACAGCTCCGCGGCGCGCTTGAGATCCTGCGGCAGCGTTTGTCCGTCGAGATAGAGCAGCGCGAGGTTATAGGCGGCTTTGGGCTCGCCGAGCTTTGCGGACGATGCCAGCAATTTCGCGCCCGCCGCGCTGTCGGGTGGGCCGCCACGGCCGCCGATACGGAGCATGGCAAGCGCGAACATGGCTTCGCGATCGCCGAGATCCGTGGCGCGCTGGTACCAGTCGATGGCCTTGGCATAGTCGCGCTTGACCCCGAGTGCGCTGGCATAGAGTTCGCCGAGCATGGTCATTGCCGCGGGGTCTTTGTTGTCCTGCGCGCGCTTCATCGCCAGATCGAACGCCGTCTTGTACAGGCCGCGCTGATAGGCGCCGTAGACCAGATCGACGTTCGGGTTGTCGGGTGCCGGAGCTTCCGCCTTGTCCGGCGCGGGTGCTGGCGCCGCCTTCGCGGGCGGCGCGGCTTCCTTCTTCGGCACCGGCGGCTTGATTGTCTTGGTCTTGACAGCCTTGCTGGATTTGGGCGGAGCGTCTGTGGCCGGTGGCGTCAACTGGAGCTGCGCCAGCGCGCTTCCGCCCAGCATCAGGACACTTACAAGAACTGCGACAGGACGCAGGAGAGTCATCCCGGCGTCACTCCTGTCCGGCGGCGGCTGTTTCGGATGTTGCCCCACCGGCTTGAGATTCGTAACCCTGCTTGATCGCACGGACGGTATCCGCCAGCGCCGCCGCCGCGCCGCGGGAATCGTTCCAGATCATGTCGCCGGCCAGAACGAAATCCGCGCCGGCCGCCGCGAACGTGCGCGCCTCGTCGAGATTGGCGGCATAACCGACGCAAGGCGGTTCGAACAGCTCGGCCCACCATTGCAGCCGCTCCGCTATCGCCTCGATGGCGGGGCGCTCGCCGTTTTGGTCCGGTTCGCCGAACAGCACATAATCCGCGCCGGCCTCGCCCGCGATCATCGAGTCATGACGCGTGGGCAGTCCGCCGACACCGGCAATGCGATCGGGTTTCAGCGACGACAGCGCCTCCTGCATCGCCGCGATCCCGTTGAGATGTGCGCCGTCGGCGCCCGCGCGCGCAACAAGATCGGCATGCCCGTCGAGCAGCAGCGCGGCGCCACCGCTCTGAATCACGGATGCCAGCGCCTTGATGCGCGAGATCAGCGTTCGCGGATCGGAAGGCGCGAGCCGTAGCATCACCGCAGCGACGTCTGCGTCTGCGAGCAGGGAAGGCAGGCTTGCGATCAGTGCCGACGGATCGTCGATCACCGGCGTCGCGAGGTAAAGCCGAGGAGTTGGTCGTGGTGATGCGGCTTTGGGTGACATCTAGAACCTAAACGTGATGGTTCGAACGACTGATCCTGTCTCGGCTTCGATATCAAAGCGTCATTGCGAGGAGCTCAGTTCCTCGTCTTCGAGGAACGATAGCGACGAAGCAATCCAGCTTCATATGGTGCTCTGGATTGCTTCGCTTCGCTCGCAATGACGGCAAAATCAGGCCCAATCAGGGGTCTTAGGCTGCCTTCTTATTTTCCAGATCGGATTTCCACTCGCCCTTGCTGGCGAGCGAATTCATCTGCGCACGGTGCGTGAAAGCGTGCTGTCCGGCGGCGACGTTCTCGGCCTTGCCCGACCACGCCTTCTGCGGCGCGGCCTGCAAGGCGCGGCCGTAGGAGAAGGTCAGCTTCCACGGCAGATTGCCGATCCGGTTCATGGCGTCGAGATGCGCGGTCGCTTCCTCATCGGATTGTCCGCCGGACAGGAAGGCGATGCCGGGCACCGCGGCAGGTACGCAAGACTTCAGCATGCGCACGGTCTTTTCCGCCACTTCCTCGACGGAAGCCTGCTTCGCGCACTTCTTGCCCGAAATCGCCATGTTCGGCTTCAGCACCATGCCTTCGAGCGCGACGCGCTGCACGCGCAGTTCCTGGAAGGTCTTGTTGAGCACGCGCGAGGTGACGTCGTAGCAGCGGTCGATGTCGTGATCGCCGTCCATCAGCACTTCCGGCTCGACGATCGGCACGATCTGCGCGGCCTGGCACAGCGCGGCGTAGCGGGCCAGCGCGTGGGCATTGACGCTGATCGCTGTCATGCTGGGAATGCCATGGGCGTTGTTGATGTCGATCACCGCGCGCCACTTGGCGAAGCGCGCGCCCTGATCGTAATACTTCTTGAGCCGTTCCGCGAGCTTGTCGAGGCCGACGGTCACGAGTTCGCCGGGGCAGCCGGGCAGCGCCTGCGTACCTTCGTCGACCTTGATGCCGGGAATGGCGCCTGCCTGCTCGATGATCTTCACCAGCGGCGTGCCGTCCTTCGCCTTCTGCCAGATGGTCTCGTCGTAGAGGATGACGCCGGAGATGTACTTGGTCATCGCCTCTTTGGAGCGGAACATCATCTCGCGGTAATCGCGGCGGCTGTCTTCGGTCGATTCCACCTTGATGACGTCGAAGCGCTTCTTGATGGTGCCAGAGGATTCATCGGCGGCGAGAATGCCCTT
>JAFEFK010000611.1 GCA_018240625.1 Pseudomonadota bacterium | reverse complement strand
AGTGCCGCGGCTCCAAAATCGGGGTAGGGCGTGCCGATCCGTACTGGTGCTCCGTCGGCCTCGCCCGTCATGGCCATCAGGCCGCTGAGGGCCTGTACGACGGGATCGTTCGCCGGCAAATGCGCATAAGGTCCGGTCTGGCCGAATGCCGATACACTCGCGTAAATGATCTTCGGATTGAGGGCGCGGACGGCGTCATACCCGATGCCAAGTCGGTCTACAGTCCCGGGACGAAAATTCTCCGTGATGACATCGACCGATTTGGCCAATTGCAGAAAGGCGTCGCGACCCGCTGTTTGCTTGAGATCAAGTCGGATGCTCCGCTTGTTGCGGTTCTGCGACAGGAACATGCTGCTCTCGCCGGCGGCGAACACGGTCCCCATGTTTCGCGACAGTTCGCCCTGCGAAAATTCCTCGACCTTGATGACGTCCGCACCGAGATCGCCCATCATCATGGTGCCGACCGGACCTGCCGTCATGACGGTGAGATCGAGGATGCGAATGCCTGAGAGCGGCTGTGCTTTCATGAATTTGACTCCTCGCTGGAAGCTTCTCGGTCTGCGGCCGTGTCGAACCTGTGGGTCGCAACGACAAGCTCATCGTTCTGACGTCGCCAAACCAGGCAGCCCAGCAGATGTTCGTCATCGGTCTGCGGATGGTCGCTTCGGAAATGGCCGCTGCGGGTTTCGCGGCGCTCCAAGCAGGCGCGGAGCACGACCTCGCTGGCATCCGCCATGTTGCGCAAGCCGAGGCCCCGCAGCAGCGTTTCCGGCGTCAGGCGGACGTCCTTGAGTTCGGACTGCGCCATTTGAATCGCCTGCAGCGCGCTATTGAGCCCAGCCTCCGTCTTTTCGACCAGACAGTGGCGCTGCATCTCGTGGCGGATAGAGCGCTCGATGGCGTCGAGATCAATGTCGCGATTGGTCGGAAGAAGCGCTTCGGCAACGAGATCGAGAGACTTGGCGAGCGTGACCGCCGCGGCTGGCCGGATCTCTGCGGCGCGCCGGGCTGCGGCCGTCCCGGCGCGATGGCCGAAGACCTGGCCTTCAGCCAAGGAGTTGCCGCCGGGCCTGTCGGGACCGCGCACACCACCCGCGAGTTCGCCTATCACAAAAAGTCCCGGAATCGTGCTTTCGGCGTCCGCATTGGTCATGCGTACACCCCCATTCATGCACTGAAAGGCGATACCGACCTCGAAGCGCTCCTTACGTACGTCCAGGCCGCGCTCTTTCATCCAGCGTGCGGTGTTGGGGATGATCGCCTCGATCTGTTGCTCCGGCACGTGTGCAAAGGAGAAATATACGCCGCCATGCGGGGAGCCGCGACCTTCCGCGATTTCACGCGCGATGCCGATGTCCAGATAGCGCGACACGTTCGTCGTCGTGAAGGGGAACACCTTCTCCTCATAGACTTCCTCGAGAGTGACCCCTTCGGGCAGATAGCGCGGGAGGAATTCCTCGCCCAGATTGTTGGTAATCTTCGGATGGAGGAGAAAGCAGGACTTGCTGAACAACTGCACGTAAGGGTGAATCAATGCGGGCCCGAACTGATGAAATTCGAGGTTCACCAGTTCGGCGCCGTGACGAAGGCAAATCGCCTGCCCATCGCCAGTCATTTCCGGGGTCGAGACTTGCTGCTCAAATGCGCCGTGCATGCCACCCGTGCCCATCACGACAGCCGCCGCCTCGTAGTGGATCAACTGCCGTT
>JAFEFK010000610.1 GCA_018240625.1 Pseudomonadota bacterium | reverse complement strand
TCGTGGATTCCCGGTTACTCGTTTACGATTCCGCCGACCCGTCTGGTTCACGTCGATATCGATCCCGAGGAAATCGGCCGGAACTATCCGGTCGCGCTCGGCCTGATGGCGGATGTCCGGACGTTCCTGCGCCAGATCCATGCGGAGCTGGACCGCCGCGATGTGTCGAAGCGCGAGGACGCACGCAGGAAGTGGCTGGCGAAGATCGATACCTATCGCCAGGAGTGGGACAAATTTGTCGCGCCCGGCTTTTCCGATGACACCACACCGGTCAACCCGCAGCGCGCCGCGCACGAGATCGACAAAGCTCTGCCCGAGGACGCGATTCTCGTCAGCGACATCGGCGTGCATCACAACTGGCTGCTCGGCTTCTGCAAGCCGCGCCGGCCGGATTCGCTGATCGGCTCGATGGGCTTTGGCCCGATGGGTTTTGGTGTTGCCGGCGTGATGGGTGCGAAATTTGCCGCGCCCGACCGGCCCTGCGTTTCCGTCTGCGGCGACGGTGCATTTTTCATGCACGCCAACGTGTTGGGTACCGCGGTCGAGTACAATCTGCCGGTGGTCTGGGTGGTCTGGAATAACTACGCCTATGCCTCGATCCGCGGCCTGCAGCGCGGATATCTGGAAGGCCGCGAACTCGCGACCGATTTCCACGATCCCGTGACCGGGCAGCGCTACAACCCCGACTTCGCGGCGATGGCACGCTCGTGCGGCGTCGAGGGTGTGCGGGTCGATCGCGCAGCGGACATCGGAGATGCAATCAAGAAAGGCATCGCGGCGAACAAACCCTATCTGATCGATGTGGATATCGCTGCTGACATCAATCCGTCCGGTGCGGGTGTCTGGGAGTTGCCGGGTCTCGGCCGCAGCAAGCCGGGCATCGGCGTCCAGTTCGATCCTTAACTGATCACATGTGGTTCTTCACCGTCGGGACAAGAAGCAGCGCAACAAGGAACCTGCCATGCAGCTACAGGGACAAAAGGTCGTGGTGGTCGGCGGCTCGTCGGGCATCGGGTTCTCCACGGCTGAACTCGCCAAGCGCGAGGGCGCCGATGTGACCATTGCTTCGCGCAATGCCGAGCGCCTGAATACAGCCTCCAAGGTATTGTCGGTGAAAGCCATCGTCGCAGATGTCACCAGCGATGACAGCATCGAGAGCCTGTTCAGAAACGCAGGCGAGGTCGATCACGTGGTCGTAACGGCCGCTCAATTGAAGTCAGGTCCGTTCAAGACGGTATCGATGGACGATGTGCGCTCGACGATGGAGGGGAAATTCTGGGGGGCGTGGCGCGTGGCGCGATCTGCTAACATCAAGCCGGGCGGATCGCTGACGCTGGTCTCGGGATTTCTCAGCATCCGGCCACGTCCCAATTCGGCGATCGTCGGTGCGGCCAATGGTGCGCTTGAATCCCTCGCGCGCAGCCTCGCCATCGATCTTGCGCCGGTTCGCGTCAACGCCGTCTCGCCCGGGATCATCGACACGCCGATCCGCGCTGCGATGCCGGAAGCCGCGCGGCAGGAGATGCTGGCCAAGACCGCCGCGGCGCTTCCGGTGGGCCGCGTCGGAGTTGGCGAAGACATCGCGCGGCAGATTCTCGCTTTCATGACGATCGGATTCGCAACCGGATCGATCGTTTATATCGATGGCGGAGCCTTGGTAGCTTGTTGATGTAGCCTGCGCGGTTGCGCGCATGCATTGGCTTTGAGTGATGGCAGCGAAAGTTACGAAACTTGTCATCGTGGGGCAGGGGGTCGCAGGTCTATCGGCCGCGGTGAGCGCGGCCGAGCAGGCGGCGCGGGATCTTGTGTCCATCGATATAACGTTGCTCGAAAAGGCGAAACAGGATGTCGCCGGAGGTAATTCGCGCTGGAGCCCATCCTATATGCGGATGGCAGCGCCGGACCGGATAGCTCCGAATTTTGAAGAGGACATGCAACTCGCGTCCGGGGGAAGGGCCGACAAGGCCTATTTTCATACGCTCGCCGAGCGCGCGCCCTCCACCATGCAATGGCTCGAAGAGCACGGCGTCCGGTTCGACAGTCCGACCTATTATTTGAGCGTCGGTCCGCCGCGCATTCAGCCTGTGGGTGGCGGCGCGGCATTCATCGACCGGTTGCTTGAGGCGGCGCGGCTCGCGCGCGTGACCATCCGCTATGAAGCGCCGGCGACCCGATTGATCGTCGAAGGCGGGCACGTGCGCGGCGTCGAGGTCGATAGTGCCTCGATGATCGGTGCGGATGTTGTCGTCCTCGCGAGCGGTGGCTTTCAGGGCAATCCGGGCATGATGAGCGAGTTTTTCGGCAGCCGCGCGTCCACGATGCCGATGATCTCTCCGGGGACGTCCTTCAATACCGGTGATGGCATCCTTATCGCCATCGCGGCCGGCGCGACGCCTGCCGGGGACTGGAACGGGATGCATGCCGAGCCGATCGACCCTCGCAGCCTGAAGTCTGCGCCGGTGGTTCTGGTCTATCCTTATGGAATTGTGGTGGACAGGAACGGAACCCGTTTCTTCGATGAAGGCGCAGGTTTGGTCCATGAAACCTGGGAAAGGTTTGCGCGCGACATTCACCTCAGCCGCCCTGGCTCGATCGCCTACGCGATTCTGGATAGCCG
>JAFEFK010000060.1 GCA_018240625.1 Pseudomonadota bacterium | reverse complement strand
TCCCCGTTGAGGGGAGGGGCCGGGGGTGGGGGGCTCCGAGTCGGGGCGTGTTGCCACCCCCCTCCCCAACTCGCCCCCGCAAGGGGGAGGGAGCAGACCGCTACACCCGCTCGATAATGGTTGCCGTGCCCATGCCGCCGCCGATGCACAACGTGACGAGCGCGGTGGATTTGTCGGTGCGCTCGAGTTCGTCGAGCACGGTGCCGAGGATCATCGCGCCGGTGGCGCCGAGCGGATGACCCATCGCAATGGCGCCGCCGTTGACGTTGATCTTGGCGTTGTCGATGTTGAAGGCCTGGATGTAACGCAGCACCACCGAGGCGAACGCCTCGTTCAATTCGAACAGATCGATATCCGACAGTTTCATGCCGGAACGCGCAAGCAGCTTCTCCGTGACGTCGACCGGGCCGGTCAGCATCATCGCCGGCTCCGAGCCGATATTGGCGAACGCCCGAATTTTCGCACGCGCCTTCAGATTGTGTTTTGCGCCTGCTTCCTTGTTGCCGAGCAGCACCGCGCCCGCGCCATCGACGATCCCCGAGGAATTTCCGGCGTGATGGACGTAATTGACCTTCTCGATTTCGGGATGCGACTGCACCGCGACGCCATCGAAGCCGCCCATCGCGGCCATCTGGGCAAACGACGCCTGCAAGGATGCCAGCGACTGCATGGTGGTGGACGGGCGCATGTGCTCGTCCTTGTCCAGAATGGTGAGGCCGTTGATGTCCTTCACCGGGATGACCGAATTCTTGAAACGGCCTTCCTGCCACGCTTTCGCGGCGCGCTGCTGGCTCTGCACCGCATAGGCATCGACGTCGTCGCGCGAGAAGCCGTATTTGGTGGCGATCAGATCCGCCGCGACGCCCTGCGGCATGAAGTAGGTCGGCACCGCCATCGACGGGTCCATCGGCCACGCCGCGCCCGACGACATGATGCCGACGCGGCTCATGGATTCGGCGCCGCCGCCGATGGTGAGTTCGTGCTGGCCCGACATCACCTGCGCCGCCGCGAAATTCACGGCATCAAGACCGGACGCGCAGAAACGGTTGATCTGGACGCCCGGCACCGAGGTGTCGAAGCCCGCTTTCATCGCGGCAAAGCGCGCGATGTCGCCGCCGGCTTCGCCGACCGGATCGACCACGCCGAGCACGACATCGTCGATGCTGTCACCGGGCAGATTGTTACGCTCCTTGAGCGCCTTCAACGGCGCGGTCGCGAGCGCCAGCGCCGTTACCTCGTGCAGCGAACCGTCGGACTTGCCCTTGCCGCGCGGGGTGCGGACGTGATCGTAGATGAATGCCTCAGGCATATAAGCCTCCCTTCGAGTTCAGCGCCACCCCTCCCCACTGGGGAGAGGTCGACCGCGAAGCGGTCGGGTGAGGGGGTTCTTTTCAACGTGCGATAGGGCCCCCTCACCCCAGCCCTCTCCCCAGCGGGGAGAGGGAGCGCGCATCGTCCTGGTCGATTAGAACGCTTCGGCCGGCAATTCCATGGTGGTGGTGCATCCGGTCTGGATCCGCGCGAGATGCAGCGCGGTCTCCGGCAGCATCCGCTCCATGAAAAAGCGTCCGGTCACAAG